>VGPF01000048.1 GCA_016875535.1 Chloroflexota bacterium | reverse complement strand
GATGATCTCCTCTGCCGCAAACCGTTTCCTTGGCATCGCTGCCTCCCTTTCCGTCCAGGCATTTTCCCACTTTGCGCCTGGTCTAGTTTTTGGGGGGCAGGTCAGTCCTGCATCCATCTGTAGCTCAAGGATTTGGAGTTGCCTTCCTTACTGACTAATATCTTCGGTATGCCCTAAACTGGTTTTATTGCATCCAAATGCTTATTTCATTCCATCGATATCCGATTCGGACTACGCTCATTGTTATAATCCTTGTCCTGCTATACGTCTCTGCCTGGAGCGCTTTGCGCATTAACAAAGGCATGCATCAAGCGCGATCTGCTGAGACAACTATTCAAAACCTTCGAGCTCTGTGGCAAGACATCGACTCGGGCTCCGTGGAGAATCTTGATTTAGGCAGGCAACATCTTTCGACTCTCAGCAATGAGCTTCTGGGCGCCAAAAGGACACTCAGCCCATTTATCAGAGTCGCCCCACTCGTTACTTGGCTTCCTGGGATTGGCGGCGACCTCAAAGCGAGCATAACGATGCTTCACTTAGGCACAGATATTGTCCAGACCTCCCAGGATCTTCTCGCTCGCTTCGATAACGTGGTAGACTCTGGATCTCGCAGCAGCGTGGCCAGCCTACTCCGAGATAGGCACATAAATGAGGATGTCTTATTGGCCCTGACCAATGAAACTCCATCTCTGCGCAAAGCCTTGCAGACCCTTGATGCTGCTGCAAAGATACAGGATCGTCTCAGCCACTCTGATCTTGGCTCAGGCGCTCAGAAAAGGGTGGCTCTCTCCGAAGAAGTCACAAAACATCTTCAAACGTTGGTCCGCATGTCCCTGGCGGCGGCCGAGTCCTGGCAATCCTTCCTCGGCTTTTCCACGCCGCGCACCTATCTCATCGTCGCCCACAACAGCGATGAGCTTCGCGCCACTGGCGGCTTCATCCCCGGCGCCTGGATCGTCACTTTTGATCAAGGCGTCATGACGGAGCTCACGTTCTGGGATACCCTGGATGTTGACGCCATCACCACTGCTCCCCCATTGCCTCCCCAGGGGCTCCTGGAGACTATCTGGGCTGGAGCATGGTTGTTTCGGGACGCCAGCTGGTTCCCCGACTTTCCAGAGACCGCTCGCGCCATGGAGCGCTACTTCCAGATGGACCGCCCGCGCGAGTTCGCCGGCGTCATCGGCCTCAACCAATGGGGCGTCCAGGAGATACTCCGGGCGCTTGGGCCGATAACTCTCCCCTCAGGTCAGGTCATGACACAAGAGACCTTTGTCACCCTCATGGAAGACGGGACAGATGCAGAAGGTCGGGCCTTCATGGACACGATCCTTCAAGCGTCCCTCAACCGTCTCCAAGAAGAGCCCTCTCCTTTCCTCCTTGCCTCCCTCTTTTTAGGCCTGAACCGAAGTCTTGAGCAGAAGCATCTCCTCCTCGCCTTCCACGAGCCCGCCCTCCGCGCCATGGCGGAGCGGAATCGCTGGAATGGCGACCTGCGCGATGTGGAAGGCGACTACCTGATGGCTGTGGACAGCAATGTGGGCTTCAACAAGGTCAATCGCAACATCACCCGGTCGCTGAAATATGATCTGGCACTGACGCCCACAGGCGGCGAGGCCAGACTTGAGATCGTCTACACGAATAAGAGCCGGATATCCGGCTCTAGCGGTTGCGCTGTGCAGAGTGGCCCTGTGCCGGTGGAGAGTTATGCAATCCTAAAGAATGCGTGCTACTGGAACTTCCTCCGCGTCTACGTGCCCATCGGGTCTTCTCTTGCCGGAGCCTCTCCCTTCCCCATGCCCCAGGGCGCCCTCTATCGCCGGGTCGGCTACAACGATATCGAAGAGACGAGCCGTACCTATCAAGAGAACGACAAGCAAGTCTATGCGGGCTTTTTCACGGTTCCCGAGGGGCAAACTCGCTCCGTGGCCTTTCATTACAGCATCCCCAAGTCAGCGATGCTGGTGCAAGGTAACCTGCTGACCTATCGCCTGACCATTCAGAAACAGCCAGGACTGCAGGCTGAGCCTGTCACCATCGCCGTCAGTCTTCCGGATGGGTATCGCCTTCGCTCTTCGAGTGCAACCCCGATCTCGCAAGAAGACCGCACGCTCCTATATTCCTTCTCTCTCGATACTGATAAGGAGCTGACTGTTGTATTGCAGCGTGGCTAATAGGCGGGCATCCTTCTTGAAGGCCGCATTGGCCATCGCGGCAATCGCAGGCACTTCACTGCTCTTCAGTGCCTGCGAACAGTCCACAAACGCTCCAGGCCTGCCTCTAACCCCCGATGAAGATCGCGAGTTCACTGTCTCGACCTCCGCCACTGTCATCATAGAGCCCGCCGGGCCTGAGGCCGTGCTGGCTCGTGTCCAAGTCTCCCCAGACATAGCCTCCGTGGCCGCCGGACAGCGGTTCGTTTTCACAGCCATAGCCTTTGACGCTGCTGGTAAACCGATCCCCCAAGCCAAGGTGGAGTGGAAGGCCCATCCCGAGGCGGGGAGGATTTCATCTGCAGGGCTTTTCGCCTCAGCCAAAGTGCCTCGCATCTATCGAGACGCTATAGAGGCAAAGGTAACGCATCGAAGTGTGGTCATCGTGAAATCGGCTTCGGTTGAGATTGTAGACCCGGCAGTCTCTGCCGCGCGGGCCCTTCAAACCGTTGCTGTCTATCCGGCCAGCATCGCGCTCCTGCCTGGGCAGGTAGCCGGCCTGAGCGCCCTAGGATGGGACGAACAAGGCCAATTCGTTCAAGGCCTTCGTTTTACCTGGAGCGTCGCCGATCCCAGGATAGGCCAGGTTGACCGCCTTGGCTTCTTCACTGCCGGAACAAGCCCCGGGGTATACCCCAAAGGCGTCAGCGTCACCGCCATCCAAGAAACTGCCCAAGGTCTTATCGAGCGGCAGGCCTTTGTTGCCGTAACCGTGAGGGAGCAAGGCCTGGAAGCCCGCATTCTGAGCCAGCTTTCCGTTGTTCCAAATAACGTCGTCCTTGCCCCTGGGCAGCGGGTCTCTTTCCTGGCTCGCGCCTTTGACCAGAGCGGCCGCTCTTTGGGTCAAATCACGTACGAGTGGGCAGCGGTGACTGCACAAGCGGGCAGGATAGAACACCCTGGCCAGTTCGTGGCAGGCCAGCAAACTGGCCGCTTTGAGAACGCCATAAAGCTCACGGCGACTCAGTCATTGCCATCCGGGCCTGTCTCAGTCACAGCAACGGTCTCCGTCACCGTCCAACTGCCTCCCGCGCGCGGCGTTTTAGCCACGGCGCGTATCACGCCCGGTAGCGTGACCGCTCAGCCTGGCCAGCGATTCATCTTCTCATCCGCAGGATTCGACGCTCAGGGCAAAAATGTCCCCGTGCGCGTATCCTGGAGCATGGAGGATTCCGCCGCAGGATCCATCACCCAAACCGGCATCTTTGTCGCGGGTATGACACCGGGCGTCCATCGGAATGCTGTCAAACTCGAGCTTGTTCAAGACCAGGACGGGCGCAGGGTCAGAATTGTGCAATATGCGAGCGTGAGCATCGTCGGGAAGCTGGCGAAAGTCGAAATCGTACCGGACACCATCGTGGTTGTTTCAGAACAGTCCATCGCGCTCCGAGCAATCGGCTACGATGACCAAGGGCTCCAGATATTGCCGCTCCGACTCAGGTGGAGCATGGTAGACCCTAAGGCTGGGCGCATCGAATCGTCCGGTATCTTCACCGCAAGTGCCGCGCCTGGGACGTACCAGGGCGCCGTGCGGGTTCTGGCGTCTGATGGCGGGGCACGATAATGGAAAACCCAAAGCTCTTTGAACGGCTGCCGGCCTTCATAAACCAAAACCTCTCTCAGATCCTGCACCCATCTGCCAATTTCCCGCGCTCTCGGACTATCGTCGCAGCATCTGTCCTCTGTCTCTCCGCTATTCTATTGGCCTCATGCTCCGGATCCTTAAAAGGCGGCTCCTCGGCCAGAACTGTGCTGTCCGAGGCGGCCATTCCTCTCCAGTTCAGCGTTTCATCCTCCGCAGAAGCCCGCACCGAAGCAGGCCAACCCCTCTTCATCTCTGGAGGCCAGGCTTCCCTCCGAAGCAGAGATGGCAACGTCATAGCGTTGGAACTTCCGATTGCCGTCCCTGCAGGTCAGCAGATGGGATCGTTCAGAGATTCCAGCATTGGCATTACGGTGACAAAAAAACCTGATGGGAAATTGACAGCAGAACTTCCTCTCTCGCAGATAGCGGGTAACCTGTCCTTGACCTTGCAGGCGGACGTGCAAGCCGTCCAGCGTTCAGATTCGGCGGTGACCCTTTCACTCGCTAATATGCAAGTGACCACTGGCTCTCTCGCCCCGCCTGCGCCCAAGGATGTCCCTCCGCTTGTGCAATCGCTGCAGCTTGGATTCGGCCTTCATCAGCTCCCGGTTACGGCAAAAGTCTCCGTATCCGCGCGGCAGAACCTTTCGTCAGGTGAAATCTCAGCCGCGGGAGCCCTCATCAAAGAGACCAAGGATTGGGTGCCCGTCATCGCTGTGCAAGTTGACAAGCAGAATCTTCGGAACGGACAAGAAGTAGGCGAAGGCTTCCTCCTCATCCGCTCATCGCCCGGCACGAACAACGCCCGTTTCGCGGGCATCCGGATAGCGGATGACGGGTCAACCGAGCGCCTCACTGCCAGAGAAATCTCTCCTGGCCTTCTTCGCTTCTCTTCGCCGAGCGGTCTCTCCACCCTCCTCGTCGTTGACTTGGGTGAGAAAAACATCCCTAGCGCCACGCCAATGACTCCAAGCCCGACCCCAACGCCTGCACATACACCGTCGCCCCCTCCAACGCCAAGGCCTACCCCAACCAGCACCCCAACACCAACCCCATCGCCATTGCCAAGCCCTACGCCGATCGCGACGTCAACAGCCACGCCTCTGCCGACACCAACCTCTCTGCCGACACCAACCCTTGTTTCAACCCCAAGCCCTGTGCCAACACCGACCTCTCTGCCGACACCAACCCTTGTTTCAACCCCAAGCCCTGTGCCAACGCCCACCCCTGGTCTCACACTTGTGCCTACTCGTCCACCTGGCGGCGGTGGTGGCGGAGGCGGCGGCGGGGCCGCCTCAACACCCACCCCGTTCCCAACGGCAACTCCATTGCCAACCCCAACCACGATCCCTACACCCACACCCACCCAAACCCCGCAGGCAGACGATCGTTACGGCGTCATCTTGCACACTTCAAACCCAGCTGAGCAACAGTACTTTCTTGATACGCTTGGCACAAAATGGTTTATAGACTTCACCGCATCTCCAGTCGCGATCCCTGGACATCAGAAGGTGTTGTTCCTTGGCGGGACAGGTCTACCACTTGCGCAGATCCAAACGCTCACGCAGCAATTCCCTGGAGCTGTCTGGTACATTCTTGGCGAACCGAACGATGGCGGCGCTCGTCCCCAGACCGATGGACGGAACGATGGAACCCTTCCCGAAGGACTGGATGAAATCACTGCCGTTGTGGACCAGCTCCACATTCTCTACAGCCAGATCAAACAGTTAGACCCCACTGCCAAAATCACCAGCCCGTCTGTTCTGAACTGGGACTTTACCTGTACAGGCTGCGGAGGATACGAGTCTGGTCACTCCTGGACGGATAAGTTCTATACCCAATACGTCAATCGCCACGGCCCTCCGCCAATTGATATCTGGGCCATAGACGTCTACCCGATAGCCTGGGACAACTTGCCTACCGTCAATGCCAACCTCGCCATCGAACAAATCCAGAACATGCGAGCATTCCTAAACAACATCCACGCCCAGGCCAACAAACCTATCTGGATTACCGAGCTCTCCATGCACTGGGGCTACCCCGCAGCCAGCTTCAACACGCCCGGATGTGGCACGCTCCCCTCTCCTTCCGGCGCATACCAAACCACCCAAGTGATCAACTACATGGGGACTATTTTTAACTGGCTGGAGGCCAATTCCGCGCCGCTGAACATCCAACGCTGGTTCCAGTTCATCTCCTATAACGACATCACCACCTGCAACGGCGGCGCCTATGCCGGCATCAGCCTTTTCACCAGTCCCCAGACCGGCGCCCCGCTCAGCGCAACAGGCGAATACTTCCGCAACAGGGTGCTGAACATCATCCCCTAACGGCTCCTCCGCTTCCTCCGCTTGAAAAGAAAGGCCCGTGAGACTCACGGGTCTTTCTTTTCGCCTAGCGATTACCGTAGAAGGCTAGCTCTTTCGCATCATGCCGCAGGCCTCTTCCCTCTCCGCAAGAGGAAGAACCCTCCCACCACCACAACCGCAACAGCCACGCCCGCAACGGCGATAATCATCCCCGACCCGCCTCCCGCCTCCACCTTCACCTTTGCCTTTACCGCTACAACGGCAAAGGTGGAAAAACCCTCCGGCGACTCTGCTTGCAGGCGCACTTTGTCTGCGCCGGTTGCACCGCTTTGGTCAACGCTCAGAAACGATGCTCTCCCTTGGCCGTCTATGCGCAGCACGCGGAGGCTATTCTCAGGCCACTGCGCGAGCCAATCCCTCGTGACTGTGAAGACCAGCGTGCCGCTTGAGACAGTCGTGCCGCCACCCGGGCGGATTTCTACGGAATAGGCCATCGCCTCGATCGCCAGTCCGGCTCGCTCAGCGGCGCTGCGTCCAGCTGCCTCGATTTGCCCGCCTACGCTCACCGGGCGCACTTCTATCGCCACTGCCTCCGGGACCTGGCGGAGCGTCGCGACGACTTCCAGAGCCGCCTCCGGCTCAGGGCCGGCTGCGATTGCCACCGGTCCCGCCTCCAGCAGCACTCTCCGTACGGGTGTCGTGACCAGTTCACCTTGCACAGAGCCTGCTCCAACCTCGATGCGCATCCGGGCGGGCAGACCCTGGATGGTCAGGGGAATGATGACAGTCCCCTGGTCGCCGGACGGAGAAAACGTTGCTTGCAAGCCGGACTGCGGATCGCTGAACGACCCGAGGCGTTGGCCGGCCGCGAGCCGTACCGGAAACTGGATCGCTTGCCCGCTCCCACTCGTGGCGATGGCAACTGTCTTGCCGCTCACAAGCGTCAACGGTGCTCCGTCCGATGCTAGCGCCGTCGTTTGCTGGCTTAGGGTTATCCCAAGGAGCGGCGGCGCGGTTGGCTGAGGTGTTGGCGAAGGCGGTCGGGTCGGCGGCGAAGTGGAAGGCGGTGTCGGCGAAGGAGGTGACGTGGGCGCCTGGGTTGGAACAGTAGTCGGCGTGACCACGGGAGTTGGGGCGGGGGTCGCCGTGGGCGGCGGTTCAGGTGTCGGTGTCACTTCAGCCGGTGGCGGTCTGCTTGGCGGCGGCATAGGCACCGTTTGCCCCTGAGCAGCCTGAGGCGATGCGTAGTCAAGCGCCATAGGCAGCACAGCAGCGGTTACCAGAACAGCAAGCCCGGCCCAAAATACCAGGCAGCGCACGATGATCGCCCTATATTTGTGGATTTCACCCATGAGGCGGTAAGCCTTAAGCCTCTTTACCTCTGAGGACACGAAAAACCATCATACGGGGCCTCCCGATGGTATGTCCATCCAAACCTGTTTCCCCCTGCATGACAACCCCTCGCTTCACGTGACCTTCACGAGCATTGTGCCCTATTTCACAACTCCTTCACACCCCCAACCCATACTGCTTTTGCATAGCCCCTGGCCTCTCTCCGGCTATGCAGAAGGAGAATCTATGCGATTAGCTCGGCTTCCAAGGTTCCACGTTATCGTCGGTCTTTTCTTGTTATCGTTGCAGCCCTGGCTTTTGCCGCCTGTGAAGGCAACATTGCCAAGGACTACCAAGAGTCGCTGAAAGAGAGCCGCACCGCTACCGCCAAGGCCCCCCAGCAGCCGGTAGCGCCTCCTGCCGCTTCAGGTGGCGGCTCCCAGGCAACGCCTGTGGCCATCCAAGGCCAAGCGGCAAGTTTCACCTTAGCCACCGATCTTCAGCACGGTCAGCTCACCTTCGTGGGCGTCGGCGGGGCCATTGATAAGATCGGCAATCCGGCCATCGAGGTCGCCCTTGGCGCGAACATTGACGTTACCCTCGTCAACGGCGATGGCGTTGAGCATGACATCTCGTTCCCGGACTTCAACGCTACTTCTGCTCGCATCACAGCCAAGGGGAGCCAGACAAAGGTCAGCTTTGTGGCGAACAAGGAAGGCTCCTTCACCTACTTCTGCGCCGTCCCCGGCCATCGCGCGGCAGGCATGGAAGGCAAACTCATCGTCGGCAAGGGTGCCGGACAGCAGCCCCAGGTCCAGGCCGTGAGCATCGTCCGCGACCCCACGGAAGTTCCGCCCCCCATCGGCCGCCGGGGTCCCGTCACCCATCGCGTCAGCCTTGAGACGGTGGAGGTCACCGGGAAGTTGGCCGATGGCACCTCCTACTACTACTTCACCTTCGGCGGCAAAGTCCCCGGCCCCATGTACCGCGTCCGCGTGGGCGATACGATGCAGATGACCCTCAAGAACAACGCCGCCAGCAAGTTCGTCCATTCGATTGACCTGCACTCTGTGACCGGCCCCGGCGGCGGCGCCACGCTCACCCAAACGCCTCCCGGCGGCGAAAAGACCTTCACTTGGAAGGCTGTGAACCCGGGCCTCTACGTCTACCACTGCGCCACACCCTCCGTCGCCCACCACATCACCAGCGGCATGTACGGCCTCATCCTGGTGGAGCCCGAAAACGGCCTCCCCCCCCGTTGACCGCGAGTTCTACGTCATGCAGGGCGAGCTCTACACCCAAAAACCCTTCGGCGAAAAGGGCCACCAGGAGTTCAGCGTCACCAAGATGCTCGCTGAGCAGGCCGAGTACGTGGTTCTCAACGGCGCCGTAGGCTCCCTCACCACGGAGAAGCCGCTCCGAGCCCGCGTGGGCGAGACCGTCCGCATCTACTTCGGCGTCGGCGGCCCCAACTACACCTCGTCCTTCCACGTCATCGGTGAGATCTTCGACCGGGTCTACATGGAAGGCTCCATGTCGCCTCCAGCCACCGATGTGCAGACCACCTACGTCCCAGCCGGCGGCTCCGCCATCGTCGAATTCAAGATTGACGTGCCCGGCCGCTACATCATCGTGGACCACTCCCTCTCACGCCTGGAGCGCGGACTCGCAGGCTTCATCCTCGCTGAAGGGCCGGACAATCCCTCCGTCTTCAAAGAGGGCAACGCTCCGTAGCAACAGGCCTCGCAGGAAGAAACATAAAGCCCCCTCCCGGGATCCCGGGAGGGGGCTTTTACGTGTACAGGTATGCGATGCTGTGAGGCGCGTTTACCAGCGGCCGCCGCGGTCTCCTCGGTCTCCGCGATCGCCTCTGTCCCCTCTATCGCCTCGGTCTCCGCCGCCGTAGCCGCCACCGCCGCCCCTCGGTGGGCGCGATTCCGTGCGCTCGCGGGCCTCGTTCACCTTCAGGGCGCGCCCGTCCAGCATCTGGCCGTCCAGCGCCGCGACGGCCTTCTTCGCCTCTTCATCGCTGGCGAATTCCACAAAGCCGAAGCCACGGGAGCGGCCCGTGTACCGGTCAGTCATCACCATGGCCGATTCGATCTTCCCGTGCGGGGCGAAAGCCTGGTGCAACTGATCGTCCGTCGTCGAATAACTCAGATTGCCGACATACAGTCTCTTACCCACTCTGCTCTATCTCCTTTGCCTAACAAAATGCGCGGGCTGCCACATCCTTGCGTCCAACCAGTTGCGGCACCCGCGCTTATTCGCGTCCAACCGTTGTCCGGGAGAGACGCTCTTCACGCCGCTCCACCAGGGAATATAGCAACCCGTGCCGGAAAGTGCAAGAGCTCTGCCGAAATGTGCCGCATTTTGCCTATCGCCACGGTAAAGTCGGCAGGAAGCCGACATACTGTATACACAAGCACAGGGATTCGCGTTTCTCATCAGCTACATAGAGTTGCTGTGTCAGACCACATCGCTTCCGCTCTCTCTTCAGGTCGTCCCTGGGTTATACTGGTGGCCGTGCCGATTTTCAGCCTATCCGGAGGAGTTTTGTGACTACGAACAAGCCAGGCGTCCGCATCGAAAAGGACACGATGGGCCCCATGGAGGTCCCTGAGTCCGCCTATTACGGCGCCTCCACCATGCGGGCCGTCCTGAACTTTCCCATCAGCGACCTGCGCTTCCAGCGCTCATTTATCCGCGCCCTGGGCCTCATCAAGCTCGCCGCAGCGCAAACAAACACCGAGCTTGGCCTCCTCGATAAGAAAATCTCGGACGCCATCGTGAAGGCCGCACAAGAGGTGGCCGATGGCAAGTTCGATAGCCACTTCGTGGTGGACATCTACCAGACCGGCTCCGGCACCTCCACCAACATGAACGCCAATGAAGTCATCGCCAACCGCGCCGGCGAACACCTCGGCAAGCCTCGCGGCTCCCGCGCCGTCCACCCCAACGATCACGTGAACACCGGGCAATCCTCCAATGACGTCATCCCCACGGCCATCCACATCGCCGCGCTCATTGACATCAACGAAAAGCTGATGCCCGCGCTGCTCAAGCTCCAAGCTTCGCTGGAAAAGAAGAGCAAGGAGTTCGCGAAGGTGGTGAAGACGGGCCGCACCCACCTGCAGGACGCCACACCCGTCACCCTCGGCCAGGAGTTCAAGGGCTACGCGGGCCAGGTTGAGCGTTCCATCAAGCGCCTCAAGGCGGCCCAGGCCGAACTTTCGGAAGTGGCCCTGGGCGGCACCGCCGTCGGCAGCGGCGTGAACACGCATCCCAAGTTCGCCAGGCTTACCTGTGCCCGTCTCACCAAGCTCACCGGCGTCAAAGTCGTCGAGACGAGCAGCCATTTCCAGGCCCAGGCTACGCTGGACAACATCGTCGCCTCCGGCGGCGCCCTGCGCACCACCTCGGTCAGCCTGCTCAAGATCGCGCACGATATCCGCATGCTCGGCTCCGGCCCCCGCGCCGGCATCGGCGAAATCACTCTGCCCGAAGTCCAGCCCGGCAGCTCCATCATGCCCGGCAAGGTGAACCCCGTCATCGCCGAATCCCTCATCCAGGTCTGCGCCCAGGTCATCGGCAACGACGCCGCCATCGTGATGAGCGGCCAGTGGGGCTTCTTCGAGCTCAACACCATGATGCCCGTGGCAGCCTATAACCTCCTCCAGTCCGTCAACCTCCTCGCCGCGGCCTCCTCCAACTTCGCCGTCCAGTGCGTGGACGGCATCAAGGCCACGGACCACGGCCCGCAGATGGTCATCAAGGGCCTGATGCTCGCCACCGCACTCGCGCCCGTCGTCGGCTACGATAAGGCGGCCGCCATCGCCAAAGAGGCGGCAAAGACGGGACGGACGATCCCCGAAGTAGCCAAGGAGCAGACGAACCTCACCGAAGCCCAGCTGAAGAAAGCGCTGGACCTTATCGCCATGACCAAGCCCGGCGCCAAGGCGGCGGGCGGCGGCGGTTAAGAGGCCGTCTTCCTCACAAAGTGCGCCGGGGCCGCCTCCACACGCCGCCTCCCGGGCACGCCGAGGGCCACCAGGAACATGACGCTCTTCCCCTCCGCATGGGGAGAGAAGAAGGCCGTCACTTCGTCGTCGAAGAAGGTGAGGCCGCTTGCGCCGAAGCCCTGGGCGTACGCGCTCAGGTAGAGCCTGCCTCCCGCGATGCCCGCCTCCATCTGCGCCGCGCGGTAGCCTCTATCGCCGAAGCGCGCCAGCACGCGGCGCAGATCGGTCAGGAAGAAGACGTCTGCCGAGGCGTCGGCCGAAAGCTCCTGGCCTAGGCCGAGAAAACCCGCCGTATCGCGGTAGTCGCCCTCCGTCAGCTGCTCCAGCGCCCCTTCGCCCCGGCGGTAGTAATACGAGCCGCTCGGCAGGCCATCCACCGCGTGGACGATGAGATACAGGTCACTCGTCGTCGCGCCCAACGGCTCCAGGTAGTCGGCGGCGATGCCTCCTGTCGCCGCGCGGAGGCAGGCCGAAAGCTGGGCGAAGGTGATCGCCTCGCGTTCGAACCGCCGTGAGGAGCCGCGCTTCATGATCACGCGCTCCACCGGGTCCTCCACCGCCCTTTCGTCCAAGGGCGCCAGCGGAAAGAGCCTCCCCTTAGGGGGCGGCGCGATGACGGGCGGCGGCGCGCCTCTCCAGGCCTTCACCGCTTCGCCGCTCGCCAGCGAGGAGGCGGCATGCATCGCGCGGATGGCCGGGTAGTCCACTTCGCTTGCCGAAAGGGGCATCAGCGTGATGGACAGCCCGCCCACAGGCGGCGGCTCCGGCGGCGCGTCTGCGCCCGCGCCCAGCGGCACCAGGGCCACCGTCGCCTCCTTCTCCCGGTTGAGCGCCAGCAGGCGGGCCACCGGCTCATCGGCAAAGCCCATGACAAGCTTGGCGGGCCAGACGTTCCCCGTGGCCGCCGCAAGGAAATTCGCGAGGATGGTGCCGCTATCCCAAAAGGCGTGGCGGTAGGCCCGCGCCTGATATTTCCACGCATTGCGCCAGTACGTAGTGGTGAAGAGAAAGACTACCGGCGCACCCGCCACGGAAGGCTCGCCGCCTGTTGCCTCCACCAGCACGCGCCGGTAGTCGCCCGCGCGCAGGCGGCGCAGGGCGAAATCGTGGACGCCGAAGTGATAGACGCCCGCCGAAAGGCCCGGGATATCGCCGCAGAGGATATAAAACTCGATGTGGTAGAGGGCGCCGGTGCAGGCGGCGGCGCGGAAGGGGCGCTGTTCTGCGCCGTGGGTCAGGAACTTCGTGATGCCGCCGGAGAAAAAGCAGAGGTTCGTCAGGTCATCGCTGGTGATGGCCTGGGGCGGGCGGTCCGGCCCGTGCCCGGCGATGGAGGCCAGCGCCGGATGCGATGAGGCCCGCAGCTCCCGAGGGAGCGGCATCGGCTCCAGGTTCTCGATGACCTTGTAAGGCATCGGCTGGTTGGCCCAGTCCATGTAGTGCCGGTTCGTGCGGATGCTCTCCGGCGAATGCTTGGTGGCATTGTGGTAGGCCCATGCCGCCTCGCCCTGTTGGGTGGTCATAGGCTCCACCCGCTAGCGGCGCGGCTTGAAGATACCGAACGAGCTGGTGAAGCCGTGCAGAAAGGTCGTTTGCCCAACGGGGCCGATCTCGCCGTTGCAGAAAAAGCCGCCCAGCGGCATCCGGCCTACTTCGCGCAGGAAGAGGTCCGTATCGTGGTTCGGCCTGCCGAAGAGGTTCGCCCCGCGGCCCACGCAGGAAAAGAGTAGCGCGCCGGCATCGGCCTTCGGGAGCCGGTTGCCCGCATAGCGCCGCAGCGTCCCTTCCAGGTCCTCCGCCGCCGTGGCCGCATCGCGCACATGGAACTGCACCACCTGCCCTTCCGTTAGCAGCTCCCCGATGACGAAGCCCTCCGACTCCTGGTGCATGCCCAGGACGTTGCGGATTAGGAAATCGCCCGCCTTGAACTCCTCCAAGAGCGGGTCCGTGACGATGCCCAAATGCAGCGCCGAGTTGATGAGCTGGCGGTCGCGGTCGCTGCACTCCGCAAAGACCTCGCGCAGGACGTCCATGGGCTTCCGGTTGTCCAGCTCCAGCAGAACGTTCTGGCGGCACCGGGTGACGATGTACGGCTTGCCGATGGGCCGACAGCCCTGCGCCACCACTGTATCCACCTGGATATTGCCCGCCATCGCCAGAGTCACAGCCCCCTTGCGAAAGACCTTCTCGTTCAGGAAGAGGGCGTTGCCGCCGGGCATCCGCGCCGCGCTGGCAAGCCCGCCGATCTTGGCGCTCTTGGGGAAGGCGTAGTCCAGGCCGGAGACGAGCATCTCCGATCGGATCGTGAACGGATCGGGCAGGACGATGAAGTGCGGCTCCTCGCTCGCCGTCACCCCGGCCAGCTGCTCCCAGGCGCCCGGCCCGGCGTCCGGACTCGGGATAGAGGCTTCATCGGCGTAGAAGCCGGAGAGCTTCACATCGGGCAGCGCCGCCGCCGTGAGCGAAAAGGCCGCCTCGTCCTCCACCTCGCGCCCGCCCCCGATGACTCCCCCCGCAGAACAGCCGATAAGGGTCTTTGCGCCGAGGTTCGATTGCACGATCTGTGGAATAGACGGGAAGTCCACGGCGTGATGCGCCGAGACGAAGACGACTGCCAGGTCAGGCTGAACATCGCCCAGGTCCGCCTTCACCCGCGCAATAGTATCCGCAACGGCTTTTCTGACGGAAAATTCCTGTGATATGGCAGAGGCCCACTTCATGCTATCGCTCCTTCCGGTACATTATACGTGGGCGTCTTCGGAAGCGGCGGCTTCACGATACCTTCACGCCAAGCCCCCACCCATTCATGGATTCTGCAGGCGGCGGCCTGTAGACTCTCGCTGAATCGTTCAGCAGGAGGCCCACGATGGCGGCAGGCGTGATCGTTCCCTTAGACGGCTCATCCCTCGGCGAAGCGGTGCTCCCCTATGCCAAGCGCCTGGCGGCGGCCCTCAAGACTGACGTCATGCTGGTGCAGGTTGTCGAGCCCACTGCCAAGGAGCTGAAGCAGTACGCCAAGGGTGAAAAGCGTCCCCAGCTCCCGGAGGCCGGCGCGAGAGCGGCGCAGGCATACCTGGACAAGGCCGTCGGCCATTTCAAAGGCTCCGGCGTCGCCGTCTCCACCAAGGTGCTCACCGGCATCCCAGCTGTGGAGATCATCGGCCTGGGCGAAAAGAGCCGCCATGCCATCATCGTCATGCCCACCCACGGCAGGTCCGGCATCCGCCGATGGCTCCTGGGCAGCGTGGCCGATAAGGTCATCCACTATGCCGTGAACCCCGTCTTGGTCATGCACCCAAAGGCCAAGGGCGGCCCCACTGGGGAGGCCAGGCTCAGCGCCGTCATCGTGCCGCTGGACGGCTCGCCCGTGGCCGAGCAGTCGCTGCCCCAGGTTATACGGCTGGCCAGGGCTCTGGACCTCCGCGTCACGCTCCTGCAAGTCACGCCCTCCCTGGCCGATTTCACCAAGTGGAACGCCACCTACATGAGCGCGCCCACCACCGAGCTCGCCGCCACGGCGGAAGACCTGGCGAAGGATGCGGCGAAGTACCTGGCGGGCATCGCCTCACGCCTCAAGACCGAGGGCCTGAGGAACATCGAGACCTCCGTGCTCCAGGGCGATGCCGCAACCGCCATCCTCGCCGCAGCCGAAGGCTCCAAGGGCAGCTTCGTGGCGATGACGACGCGCGGGCGCACCGGCCTCACGCGCACCCTTTTGGGCAGCACCGCCGACCGGGTGGTGCGCCACGGCGGGACGCCCGTGCTGCTGGTGCGGCCTAAATAGCGGCGCCGGAAGCTATTTAGTCTTCTCCTCCCCGAAGAATGAGGCTCTCCCGGGGTGCTTTGCCCTGAAACAACAGAAGGAAATCATCACATGAACCTGTACAGTCCGAAACAGATGGCGTTCGCGCTGTGGCAAGCCGAGGGCGCCACGGCGGTCCCTGAAGTCTGCCGGAGAATGAGGACTAGTGAGCAGACTTCTATCGATGAGGAAGTGTCTATGCAGGCATGGGCGTTGAATTAATGCAGAGGCTGCGGTTACCCAAGGATGGGAGCCGAAAGCTCAAGCAACTCGTTGCCGACCTCAGCTTCAGCAAGCAGATGTTGCAGGATCTCCTCCGAAAAAAAACTGAGGCCCACTCATATGCGGCTCCACTCCCAATATCTACAGGCTTCGTACTAGGTCAGCGAACGCCGTTCGTGCACAGTGCTCGAGGCCTCCTGGCAGATGTCGGCATGTAGTTGCAGCAGATAACTAGGCAGCCTTGCGGATATGACTCCGAGACTTACAGGCGGTATTGCAGTGAAGACCGGTCCCACAGCGCTCCCGGAAATCGCAGTTCAAACGAATTCATGGAAGAAGCAAATCTGGCCTGAAACACTCAACAAATCTTCCTGAGGTTGATACCGGAATGGGCTTGGGCCCAATCAGACGTTTCCTCACTTTGCGCCTGGTTTAGTTTTTGGAGGGCAGGTCACCAAATCCGTGCATCATTGCCATTTCGGCCTTCCCCCGAAAACAGATCACTTGGGATTAGAGTCCTCCGTAGCAATAGAATAGCCAAGGAGGATGCACATAAGAGCACCTGTCTTGATTTTTCGTGTTATGCATGAAGAGCCTCGGACCGCCATGGCGTCTTGTGCTTCAGCATCGCGTTGAGGATAGTCAGGAGCTTTCGCATGCACGCCACCAAGGCTGTTTTCTTCGTTTTGCCTGCTGCGACGAGGCGGCGATAAAAGGCTCGAATGACTGGATTACCGCCGGGTCGCGACAAGCGCCGCCATATAGAGGGCCGCCCGAACCGAAGCCCGGCCTCCCCAAAAGGTCCGTTTCCCGCGCAGCGTTCCGCTGTCGCGATTGAACGGCGCCACACCAGCCAGAACCGCAATCTGCTTGCGGTTCAGCATGCCGAGCTCAGAGAAGTCGGCTACCAGGGTCATCGCCGTCACATTGCCGACGCCAGGCACCGTTGTGAGCAGGTCTTCCTTCTCGCGCTACAGCGGGCTCTGCCGAAGGAAGTCCCCCAGGTCTCCATCGAGATCGTCAAGATCCTTGCTGAGCCAGTCGATATGGCGCTGGATCTCTTTGCGCACCCGCGTGGGAGCGCGGCGCATCCGGCTCTTCTCTGCCGTGTGCATCTCGATGAGATGCACACGGCGCGCCGCCAGGGCACTGAGGATCTGGGCGTCCTCATCTGGCAGGGGACGTAGTGCCGGCCGCACCCGTTCGGCGAAGCAAGCGATGAGTTGCGCATCAATCGCATCCGTCTTCGCCAGCTTGCCCATCGCCTTCCCACAGTCACGCACCTGGCGCGGGTTCACGACGACCACAGGAAGACCCGCTACCGCAAGGACACCTGTGATCGCAATCTAGAGCCCGCCAGTCGCTTCCAAGACAACCAGCGCAGGAGCGATGCTCCGCAGGTGGTCTGCCACCTGACTCATCCCTGCTTCGGTATAGGGAACCTGCCAGACATTTCTTTCAGGAGCCACAGCGATATCGAGGACGCTTTCGATACATCGGTCCCAGCGCAGACAGATGGCATCCCTCTCCTCCTTGTTGGCCCAACCTTGTCGATACGGGCTCGAGGCCCAGACAACCGTTCGGCCTCGCCAGGAGCGCGGCGGGGCGACCTTGCTCTTATTCGGTCTCCCTGGACCATGGGAGAAAAGGCCTGTCCCACCGGCATCGCTGTGCTTAGAAAAGAGTCTACCGCATGGGCAAGATACAAGGGAAACGGCTCAGCGAAGAGCAGATTGCCCAGGTGCTCAGGGAGGAGAGACGGGCACGCCGCTCCGCCACTCCTGCAGCACTGCCGGCTTCTGTTCCGATGGCCATCGCCCTCCCCGTCCATGGCCGTTTTGACAGCCTTTACCGCACTCTCCATATCTCCTCCTGTGTCTACTTGGCCTATCCAAAGATCAAGTGGAGCACGACATTCACCTGGTCAAGCGTTCCCGCGCCAACTCTGTCATAATCAAGACATTAATGCTGGGATTGCTCGCTCCTGCCCGGACAATCATTTCTCTTTGATGTGAGGTAATATCTTGAGACCATTCACATCTTTTTACGCAAACGGATTTTGGGTTCTTCTGCTTTTGGTACTCGCCTCAATAGTCTCCTTGCTAGTTCTGGCTACAAAGATACCTGGTCCCAAGCAGACGGAGCTTCGTATCAATCAAACCGCCGCAAGGATGCAACGCCTAGCTAATGAACAAGCAAAACAACTTGGGGAACTAGCTACCTACTCTGAAACGATAGATAGACACCACGCCTCGATTAATAAAAAAATCGATGAAGCCAACGCACGACTTGATCCCGACCAAGGTCTTTCAGACCTAATCGTTGCTATGCTGATGAAAGATCAATGGGGTAGTCTTGACCCGAGTCTCCCATGGGAAATTGTTGGGGATGGAAGTTACCGCGCTGGTGCTGTGCCCAGAGAGCGTCGCCTCTCGGTAGGTCCCGCTCCTAATTCGTGGGTGCTTATGCGCACATCAGAGGATCCTGCATGGGGCCCAGATCCTACTGGCATGAACTGGTCGCGCACCGTAATGCTACATGGTGTCTTCACGCTAAACCCTCAAGGCAACTTCTCCTACACCCTCCTCTTCGGTACGAACAACGGAGACAATGCAAGTGGCCTTCAACGAAAGGGGATTGGATTTGCGATAGTTTTAAATGATTTCGACCATGGCATCTTCGGATTAGCACACGATGGCAAGGAGATCACAAAGGTACGCCTGGGAGATGCGGTGGCGACCTTGCAGACAATGCGTATTACTGCAATTAGCCGTGGGAATGGCCAAGTGGAATGGTATCAAAACGGCATATTTGCGGCCAAAATAACTGAGGGAGGCCCCACAGGCCCACCCATCAATTTTGGCGACCAAAATATCCAAGCAACTATCACGAATTTAGGTGTCCATATTTCCGAGGTGTCTATCCATGATGTCAAGGTATACGTCTCTCAAAACTGACGTCTTCCCCCAATTAGGCCCACGGGATTAGTGGAGTCCTGCCAGGCTGGTCCCCTCCCGGAAACCTGGTCCAAATGGAATGAGACTATTTGTGGGATGATTCGGCCCGAAAAACGAGGAGGATCATCGCATGAAACGGTCCAGATACAGCCCCGAGCAGGTGGCCTTCGCGCTACGCCAGGCCGAGGGCGGGACACCGGTGCCCGAGGTCTGCCGCAAGATGGGAATCAGTGAGCAGACCTTCTACCGGTGGAAGAAGGTCTATGCTGGCATGGGCGTGGAGGAGATGCTCCACCGCCGCATCCTCGAGGAGGAGAACCGCAAGCTGAAGCAGCTCCTGGCCGATCTCAGCCTGGATAAGCAGATGCTCCAGGACGTCCTGCGAAAAAATCGGTGAAGCCTGCTCGGATGCGACAGCACATCCACGATCTTCAGGTCAGCTACCAGGCGCTGATCTGCAGGTACGTGCGCGTGCGGCCTGAGCAGGCGGCTTTGCGGATGCGCCTGAGGGAGCTTGCGGCTGTTCGCGTCAGCTACGGCTACGAACGGCCCCACCTGCTCCTACGGCGGGAGGGCTGGCACGTCAACCACAAGCGCCTCTACCGCCTATACAGGGATGAAAGCCTCTGCCTCCGCCGCAAGCACCCCCAGCGCTGGGTTGCCCGTCAGAGACGGGAGATTCGGCCAACCGCGACGCGGCGAGAGAAGCGCTGTTCGCTAGACTTCATGCACGATGAGCTCATCGACGGCCGCTGCATCCGCACTTTGACGTTAGTCGATCACCTTGCCCGTGAGAGTCCCCCGTTAGTCATCTACCTGAACCTGACCGGCCATCGGGTCGTCGACGCCCTGGGCTACCTTGCGCTCCAAAGCCGGCCCCGCCGGGGAGGCGAAGCTCAGCGCCGTCGTCGTGCCGCTGGACGGCTCGCCCGTGGCCGAGCAGTCGCTGCCCCAGGTTATACGGCTGGCCAGGGCTCTGGACCTCCGCGTCACGCTCCTGCAAGTCACGCCCTCCCTGGCCGATTTCA
>VGPF01000047.1 GCA_016875535.1 Chloroflexota bacterium | reverse complement strand
AACGACGCGGTCAACGATGTAGCGCTTCACTCGAAGCTGGACCAGGAGGTCGGTGCCGCCTGCGAGGGCGCGCGCCTTAGCTCCCTTTTCAGCCATGAGCTGGATCGCCTCGTTGAGCGTCTTCGGCGCTCGATATTCAAAGTCCTGCAGAGGCCACCCCCTAGAAAGGTTTGAGCGCCGAAACTTTACACTAACTCACTCCTGGGCGCAACCGTTTTATGTTACCCCCTATCAGCCACGCTTTCTCCGCGCCGAAAGCCGTGAGCCTTGGGCCATCAGACATGCGAAATTCGGTGGTACTCGTCTGTGTCACATGCTACGATGGGCGCCGCTTGCCTGAGTTCGTTCAAAGTCCGATCCCCAAGGAGCAGCAGCCGTGCGCTATGCCGTGCGATTTCAAGGTGAGACGCTGGAAGAAGTTACCGCCTGGGCCAAAAAGGTGGACGATGCGAAGTTCGATGTGCTCTGGTCGCAGGAGCTGCATACCTCCCCCTTTGTCTACCCCGCCGCGGTGGCCGGGTCCACCAAGCGCATCCACCTGGGCACGGGCATCGCCCTGGCCTTCGTTCGCAGCCCCATGTCCATGGCGCTGACGACCTTTGACCTGGACCGCCTGACAAACGGCCGCTTCATCCTGGGCCTGGGCACCGGCGTGAAGGGCTTGGTGCAGCGCTGGCACGGCAGCACCTACGGCACCCCCGCGCCGCACCTGAAGGAATGCATCCAGCTCATCCGCCTCATCATGGACAACGCGCCCCACGGCAAGCCCATCCAGTTCAAGAGTGAGTACTACGATGTGGATATCCGAGGCTTCTCCATCGAACACCGCATCGTCCGGCCGCGAGTGCCTATCTACGCCGCCGCCATCGGGCCCGGCATGTGCCGCGTTATAGGGGAGGTTGCCGATGGCGTCCTCGGCCAGATCATGGCCTCCATCAAGTGGGCCAAGGATGTGATGGAGCCGAACATCAGGATCGGCCTGGATCGCGCGGGGCGCAAGCGGGAAGAGGTCACCATCTCGCTGACGATCACGATGGCCTTGGGCAAGGACGTGAAGAAGGCCAGGCGCGACTTAGCCAAGACGGTGGCCTTCTACTGCACCGTGGCGACGTACCAAAAGCTCTTTGAGCACTACGGCTACGCGAAGGAGGCTGCGGCGGTCCGCGAGCAGTTCATCAAGCGCGGCGGACACGGCCCCTGGTGCTGGGACCTCATCTCAGACGAGATGGTGGACGCCTTCCACGTCTCCGGCTCCGCCGACAATGCCAGGAAACGGCTGAAAGAGTATGAGGGCATCGCGGATACCGTCATCTTCACGCCACCCAACTACTTCCTGACGGCGGAAGAGACGGCAGAGTACCAGAAGGAGATTCTGGCTACCTTTGCGAGGTAGGTCGTCGGCGCCCGCGAGCAGGCTGAATCGGCTCCGGGGGCGGGGCCGGACTGCGTGCTACGCCTCCTGCGTCCAGATAGCCCTGCAGCAGCACCATCGCCGCCATGGCGTCTATGTTAGCGCGGCGCTTCCGGGCTGAGAGGCCCGCTTCGCGCATGCGCCGCTCCGCCTCCACGGTGGTCAGCCGCTCATCAAAGGTCTCTATGGGAAGCGGCGTTGCCACGCGCAGCTCTCTGACAAAGGCCTCCACGAGTCTGGTCTGCTCGCTAGGTGCACCGCTCATGGAGATCGGCAAGCCGATCACAATGCGCTCGGCCTCATAGCGCTTCGCCAAGTCAATGACCTGCCGGATGTCCTCCTTCGCCCGGGCGCGGCGGATGACTGTGATGGGAGTGGCGAGGGAGCCTGTGGGATCGCTGGCGGCCACGCCGATGGTCTTGGTGCCGACATCTAGGGCCAGGATGCGCATACGGAGATTATAGCCCTGGTTGCGTTGACGCTTTTTCGCAGGCGTCCCTATACTGGACTGTTGGGCCGGCAGCGGCAAACGCGCCGGACCCGGAGGACGATGCTGTGGCACGCAAACTGATCCACACCCGCACGATCACCGTGAAGGTCTATGACGAGGGCGATGGAACGCTCTCGCTGGAAGGCCGCCTGGACGATGAGCAAGACCCCAACGAATCGGGGTACTTTGCCCAGGTGCGCAAGAAGGGCGGTTACCTGAAGCCCGGCACGATCCACGGGATGTCCGTGGCCTATCGCGTGGACGCTAAGACTTCGGAAATCGTCAAGTCCAACGGCGAGTTCGACGTGCGTCCCCACACCGGCTGCGGCAAGGTGCTGGAATGGCTGCCCAAGATGGAGGGCGTGAAGATCACCACCGGCTACACCCAGGCGCAGCGGGACCGCTTCGGCGGGCCGCTAGGCTGCGCGCACATGAACACGCTGATGCAGGTGATGGCGAACACGAAGAACGCCTCCGGGGCCTACTACATCCCCAAGGACCCGGATTCGGCCAAGGCGATGGTGAAGCGGCGCCTGTCCGAAGGCTACGTGAACCCGGCCATCAACTCATGCCACATGTGGACGCCGGACGGCCCCATCATGAGCGCCCTGAAGCAGGGCCGCACTTCGATGGACCACGATATTTAGGGGCACGGTAAGAGTAAGAGAATGCGACGCCCCTTAATACCATCTCACAGCTTCTCTATGAGAACCCGCTTTGCTCACACATACCGTGATAATTTAGTGTCCCGACTGCTAAGTGTCGTACAACTAAGGAAATAGCGCGTCACACTACCGACGTCACCCTGGGTCATCCGAGAGAAACCACATGATTACTACCTCTGACAAGATAAAAGCGCAAAAGCCACAGCAGCCCACACCAAAACAGCCCTCAGGGCCAAAGCCTTCCGACCCGAGCATTTCGGTCAAAGGCTCGTAAGCAGCCATACCAACATACAGGCCGCTTCTGCAAGAAAAAGCGCCGTAAGCCAGACGGCGGCCTGGCCCTTTTTGTTCACCAGTTGGATGTTTTGAGCAAGGTGGTTGCTTGCATAAAAGACAACCCACTCCTTGAACTTCGCTTTGGGAAGAGCCTGCCAACCACCAGCCTCGTCAGAAAAATGCCTAAGGTCAACGACCTTGAGTTCTCCTCTTACCTGGGAAACAGTACCCAACATTGCACCTAGAAAGCAAACGCAAACGCTGCAAAGAACCAGTTTGCCTGAAAATTGATCTCGGGGATAATCGCTTTTGCCACAATAGGCATCAGTCCAGTAAATGTTGCAACAAAGGCAACCAATCCCTAGATGCGACTTTCAATAGCGACTAAGCGTCTCAGCGCTTAGTCGTATGAGGGGCGGACGTAATCGTAAACCAGGTCAATCGATAGCCAATCAGAATCGGGCTGCAGTGAAGGTTCTTCTCCCGATGCCATCCCCGCTACCCCTTCTTCACCAGCTTCGCCACCAGCGCCAGTGCCTCGGCGAGCTTTTCCTTGTCTTTGCCGCCTGCCTGCGCCATCTCCGGGCGGCCGCCGCCGCCGCCGCCCGCCACCTTGGCCACTTCGCGGATGATGTTGCCTGCGTGGTGGCCCTTAGCCGTCAGGTCCGGCGTGACGAAGGCGACGAAGGCCGGCTTATCGTTCACGAGGGCGCCGAGGGTCACGATGCCGCTGCCGAGCTTGCTCTTGAGCCAATCGCCCATCTCGCGCAGCGATTCGGCGCTGGAGGCTGAGACCTGGGCCGTGAGCAGGGTCACGCCATCGACAGTCTGCGCCTGGGCGATGAGGGATTCCGCCTGGCGGCGGGCTAGCTCGCGTTCCATGGAGACGGCGCGCTTGCGCTCACGGTCGAGCTCTTCCAGCAGACCGCTGACCCGGGATGAGAGCTCGGCGGGGGACGACTTCAAGTGCTGGGCCAAGGCCTCTAAGAGGGCGTGCCGCTCGATGAGCGCGGTATCCGTATTGCGGCCGGTGACAGCTTCCACGCGCCGCGTCCCTGCGGCGATGCTCCCTTCGTTTTCGATGTGCAGAAGGCCGATCTCGCCGGTGGCGCTGACATGGGTGCCGCCGCACAGCTCGAAGCTGAAGACATCGCCATCGCCGCCGATGCGGCAGGTGCGCACCTGGTCGCCGTACTTATCGCCGAAGAAGGCCAGCGCGCCGTTTTCGATGGCCTCTTTGTAGGCCATGGTCTTATGGGCCACGGGCAGGTTGGCCAGTATCTTATCGTTCACCATCCGCTCGATATCCCGCAGGGCTGTGGTGCTGATGGATGAGGTGTGGGAGAAATCGAAGCGCAGGCGCTCGGGTGAGACAAGGGACCCGGCCTGGCGCACATGGGTACCCAGAACTTTGCGCAGGGCGGCATGCAGGAGGTGCGTGCCGGTGTGGTTGCGCATCACGTCGGCGCGGCGATCGGCGGTGACGGCGGCCCAGACGGCATCGCCCACGGCGATCTCGCCATCCTGCACTTCGCCCAGGTGGACGGTGAGCCCCTGCATGGGCGACTGCGTGCTGCTGACGACTATATGACCGGTATCGCTGCGGATATCGCCGGTATCGCCCACCTGGCCGCCGCCTTCGGCGTAGAAGGGCGTCTGGCGGAGGATGACCTCCACCTTTTCACCGCGCTTGGCGCGCTGGGCGGGCGCGCCGCCAACGATGAGCCCAAGGACGACGGTGTGCTCCTTGGTCTGGTCATAGCCGGTGAAGCGCGTCTGGCCTGCGCCGATGGCCTTATAGGTCTCCGGCGACGTCTTATCGCCAAGGCCGAACTTAGCGGCGGCGCGTCCGCGCTGGCGCTGGGCCTCCATCTCCTTCTCAAAGCCTGCGAGGTCAGCAGTGAAGCCCTGCTCGCGGGCGACATCTTGGGTGATGTCCGGCGGGAAGCCGAAGGTGTCATAGAGCTTAAAGACATCGGCGCCGGTGATGACCTTCGCGCCAGCCTTCTTCTGCCGTTCGACGATACCGCCAAGAAGGACAAGCCCCTCATCCAGCGTCTTCCCAAACTGCTCCTCCTCGTCTTCAATGATGGACATGATGAAGTCGCGCTGCTCTTTCAGTTCCGGGTACTGGTGAGCCATCCTGCCGATCACAGCCTCGGCCATCTTGGTAAGGAAGGGGCCCGTCACGCCGGCCTTGCGGGCGTAGCGCACCGCACGGCGGAGGATGCGGCGCAGGACGTAGCCGCGCCCCTCGTTGGAGGGGACGACGCCGTCGCCGATAAGAAAGGTGACGCTCCGCGAGTGCTCGGCCAGGACGCGCATGGCGTAGTCAACGGCCGCGTCCTTGCCATACTGCGTCCCGGTGAGCTCGCTCGCCTTGGCGATGAGGTAGTCGAAGGCGTCCGTCTGGTAGGCGGAGATGATACGCTTGCCCGTCTTGCGCTGCTGGGCGTGGAGGTCTTGGAGCACCATGGTGGTGCGCTCAAGGCCCATGCCGGTGTCTATGTTGGGCTTGGGGAGCGGCGTGCGACGACCATCGCGGTGGTGGTAGAACTGGGTAAAAACCAGGTTCCATATCTCGATAAATCGCTCGCCGCCCTCCGCAGGCGTGGCATCCTTGCCGAACTCTTCGCCGTAGTCGTAGTGCAGTTCGCTGCAGGGGCCGCAGGGGCCTTCTTCGCCCGCCGGGCCCCAGAAGTTCTGCTTATCGCCGTAGCGGAGGATGCGCTCCTTCGGCACGCCGATGGCCTGCCACAGCGCCTCCGCCTCATCGTCATCCTGATAGACGGTGATCCACAGGCGCTCCTTGGGCAGGTGCAGCACCTGGGCGCAGAACTCCCACGCCCAGGCGATGGACTCCTTCTTGAAGTAATCGCCGATGCTGAAATTGCCCAGCATCTCAAAGAGCGTCAGGTGTTTCGTATCGCCCACTTCGTCTATATCCGTGGTGCGGAAGCACTTCTGGACGGAGGCCAGGCGCGGGCTGGGCGGCGTGCGCTTCCCCTCAAAGTAGTCCTTGAACTGCACCATGCCGGCGCTGGTGAGGAGCAGCGTGGGATCGCCTGCGGGGATAAGGGGAGAAGAAGGAACGACGAGGTGCTTCTTGCTCGTGAAAAAGTCGAGGTAGGCCTTGCGGACTTCGTCAATCGTGTGCGGAGGTGTCATACGTTCCTGCGTTGCTTCTAGGGTAAAGCCATTCTAGCAAAAGAGAAGGGGCGACCCGTGGGCCGCCCCTTCTTCGCGGGAGAGCTTGCGCCCGCCCCCTGCGGCTCATTTCTTTGTATTTCTGATCGTCTTGCCCGAAAGGGCGCCGGTATGCTTGCCGCCCTGGAGGGTCACTTCGCCGTTGACCATGACGTATTCGATGCCCTTGGCATACTGCACCAAGCGCGTGAGCCCGCCGGGCAGGTCGTTCGTGAAGACGCGATCGCTGGCGTCCACAGTTTTGGGGTCGAAGATCGTGATATCGGCCCATTCGCCCTCTTTGATGTGGCCGCGGTCTTTGATGCCGGACTCTTCCGGCGTGATGGCCGATAGTTTCCGTACCGCCGTCTCCAGGGAGATGAGCTTTCGCTCACGGACCCAATAGCCTAGAAGGCGCGTGGCGAAGCCGGTGTTCACTTCGGTGATGAGGTGCGCGCCCGCATCGGTGAAGCCCGCGGCGACGTGGTCGTTGGCCAGGATCTCCATCATCGTCTCCGGGTTCGGGGAGCGGGAATCCAACAGGCGGAAGTGGGTGAGGAGGTTCTCATCCAGAGCGATGTCGAAGGCGCAATCCAGCGGGTCCTTGCCCATATCCTTCGCGATCTCCGTGACGAGCTTCATCTCGTACTTCTTGTACTTCCCGGTTGTCGAGCGCACAAGTATGATGCGGCCCCAGTTCGTCGCCAGGCCCTGCATCGTGTCGGTCTTCATCTCCTCGCGCAGCTTGGCGCGGTAGGCCGGATCCTTCATCAGGCGCTTCTTGGTCTCCACCGGCTCCAACGCCAGCCGTTGCCAGGTGTTCCACCGATCGAAGACGTTGGTGAAATCGAACTTGAACTCAAAGTCGTCGGTCTGGGTATGGCCCAGGGCGAAGAACGGGACGCCGTTGGCGTTGTAATCCTTGAGCATCTGCAGGTGCTTCTTATAGCCTTGGGGGTCACTGATGTTCTGGGAGATGGAGCTCCAGCAGACGGGGCGTCCGCTGCGTTTAGTCAGCTCCACGAGCCGGGCCATGCCCTCCGGGTTCGCGCGGCTGAAGTCGTTGCCGCCCGCCATCTCGACGAAGCCGATGGTGGTGCCCTTCATCTCTTCGCAAAGCGTCATGTACTCGTCCAGGGCGGCCACGCGGCTCGGCACGGGGTTGCCGTCGCCGTCCCAGTGCGTCGGCGAGCGCGAGGTGGAGAGGCCGAAGCCGCCTGCGCGGTAGGACTCGTCCAGCACCTTGCGCATCTTGGTGATCTCTTCCGGCTTGGCCGAGCGCTTGGACGAATCTTCGCCCATCACATAGCGTCGCACGGCCGTGTGGCCCACCTGGCCCATGGCGTTGACGGCGATGTGCCCGTCCAGCCGGTCCAGGTATTGCTTGAACGTCCCCCACGGCCAGGGAAGGGTCTTCTTGAGCAATTCAACGGGCATGCCCTCAACCCGAGCGAGGGTCTTGACCATCCACTCCTGGTCTCTTTCCTGGCAGGGCGCGATGCTGAAGCCGCAGTTGCCCATGATGACGGAGGTGACGCCGTGCCAGCTTGAAGAGGAGGCGATAGGATCCCAGAGCAGCTGCGCGTCATAGTGCGTGTGCGCGTCCCAGAAGCCTGGGGCGACGACGAGGCCATCGGCGTTTATCGTCTTCTTGGCGGAGTCAGTGATTTTGCCGGTGGCAACGATCTTGCCGCCTTTGATGCCCACGCTGCCGTGGTATGCCTTTTGGCCAGTGCCGTCAACCACTAAACCGTCTTTGATAATCGTATCGAGCGCCATCTTATCCCTCGATTCAAACTAGTCTGCGCGATGGGCGAATGATAGCACAGTGAAACAGCAAGGCAGGAAGGAGTCTGCTACGCCGGTTTGGAGACGGTGGCGCGGCCCGGCGCCTTCTGGCAGTCCTTGCACAAGCCGTAGAGGTCAAAGCGGTACTTGGAGAGGGCGAACCCGGATTGGGTCACGGCCTTGTTCACGTCAGCGGTCACGGGGTCGTGGATCAGGTCCTCGATCAGGCCGCAGGAAGAGCAGATGAGGTGCGTATGCGGGTAGGGGAAACGGCCGTCATACCGGGTGCTACCCTCCTTGAACTCCAGATAGAGCACTTCGCCCATAGAGCGCAGGGTCTCCATGGTCTTATACACGGTAGCCAGGCTCAGCGTAGGGAAGCGCCGCTTCAGCTGGTCATAGAGGTCTTCGGCGCTGGGATGCCTGTCCGTGGTCAGAAGCAGGCGCAGCACTTCCAGCCGCTGCGGCGTGACGCGGAAGCCCTCCGCGCGCAGGCGCTCAACCAGCTTGGCTATCCGCTCTTCTGTCTCAGGCGCGATCTTCTGTGCCACTCGAGCACCTATCTCTTTCCAGCCCCCGCTTGACAGTGGGTGCATATACAGTATAATCGAAACCAATAGATAATAGTTATCCACAAGAAATTATTATCTATAATGTTAATACAACAGAGGAGCATCCGATGGCCGGATATGTAGTCAATATCGAAAAAGCGACGATGGCGAACGTGAATTTCCGCAAGGTCCTCTTCACGGCCAAGCACAGCCAGCTGGTAGTGATGAGCCTGAAGGCCGGCGAGGAGATCGGCATGGAGGTCCACACCAACCTCGATCAGTTCATCCGAGTGGAAGAGGGTGAAGGCAAGGCGATCCTGAACGGCAAAGCGCACATCCTGAAGAGCGATTGGGCGGCGGTCATCCCGGCCGGAACCAAGCACAACATCGTGAACACATCCAAGACGAAAAAGCTGAAGCTCTACACCATCTACTCGCCGCCGCAGCACCCGCACGGCACCATCCACAAGACCAAAGCCGAGGCTGATGCCGCAGAGGCTGCTGAGCACGCGCACTAGACCCGCCTGACCGCCTTACGCGAAAGCGCTCCGGCGAAGGCCGGGGCGCTTTTTGTTGCGCGCCTAGCCCCTGGGCAGGCCTAGGCCGCGCGTCGCAATGACGGTGCGGTTGATCTCGTTCGCGCCGCCAGCCACAGGGGGGATCAGCGAGGCCTCGTAGGCGCGAGCCATATCGCCGACGACGTCGCCCACAACGTGGTGCTTTGACCCGTGGCGCAGCTCGCCAAAGTGGCTGGCCAGCTGGTAGTTCGTCTGGGCCAGGCGTATCTGGAGCTCGGTGCCGAAGACCTTGCTGATGGAGGCCTCCACGTTCGCCACGCCCTTGCGCCGCTCGATGTCCAGCACCCGCAGGCTGAAGACGTGCTGTACCTGCGTCTCGATTTCACGCTCCGCCACGCGGTGGCGCAGGACCTTCCAGTAGGGCGTCCCCTTGATGGAGTCGGGGGCGCTGTGGGCCAGGGCGCGCAGGCGGTCCATGGAGCGTTTGATGGGGCCGAAAGGGAAGAGGTGCGAGCGCTCGTGGTCCAGCGCCTCAGCCACGTAGTACCAGCCCTTGTTCTCCTGGCCCACCAGGGCCGAGCGCGGCACCCGGACGTTATCCAGGTAGACGACGTTGTTCCGCATATCGCCGATCTTATAGATAGGCTCGATCCGGATGCCGGGGACGTTCATGGGAAAGAGGAAGAGGCTGATGCCCTTGTGCTTCGGGGCCTTCTGGTCCGTGCGGACCACGAGCCAGAAGTAATCGGCGAAGTGCGCGGCACTCGTCCACAGCTTCTGCCCGTTGATGATGTAATCGTCGCCCTTCAGCTCGGCGCGCGTCTCCACGCCCGCTAGATCGCTCCCCGCGTTCGGCTCCGAATAGCCGATGGCGAACTCGATATCGGCGGCGATGATGCGCGGCAGGATGTCCCGCTTCATCTCCTCGCCGGCGTGGTGCATCAGCGTGGTGCCGATGGTTCCCACACCGCCGCCCGTGTGCGGCGCGAGGGCCGCCGAGAGCTCATCCGTCAGGATGTACTGGTAGATGCTCGGCCTTCCCTGGCCGCCGTACTCCTTGGGCCATGAGATGCCGATCCATCCCTTCTTGGACATCAGCTTCGCGAAGCGGCGCTTCTCCGGCGTGCTCCACAGGCCGCCGCCTTCGCCCTTGGTCATCTCAACCGTGAGGTTCTCTTTGATGAACCGGCGCACTTCCTGGCGGAAGGCCTCTTCTTCTGCGGTGAATCGAAAGTCCATCTGGGTATTCCTTACGTCCTGGTTCCCGTGTTCCTACTGGAACAGGACAACCGTGGCGGAGCCGGGGCAGAGCTTCTGGCCGGTCTGATTCTCCGTCCACAGCTCCAGGTCCACCAGCCGTTCACCGCCCTGCTCATACTTCTTGAGCACCTTGCCCTTGGCGGTGAGCGTATCGCCCTTGAAGTTCATGCCGCGCAGCTCACAGCGGAACTTCTTGATCCAGCAATCGTCGCCCACCCACTGGCGCAGGAGGTTGTGCAGATAGGCCACCTGGAGGTTGCCCATGCCGAAGGCCCCCTTCTGGCCGACCTTTTTGCCCGCCTCATCGTCCATGTGCAGCTGAACGAATTCGTCGTTCACGGCGGCGTAGCGGTTCCAGTGCATGAAATCGGTGGTGCGCTGGAAGGTGGGCAGCTCCTGCCCTTCAGTGACGGACGCAAAGGTGACGTGTGCCATGGGTTCGCCTCTGTTAATAGAAGATAAGCGTCGTCTTGCTGCGCTTTACCAGCTCGCCCCGCTGGTTCGTCAAATCGGTCTGGGTGACCTGGAACATCATCAAGCCCATGCGGCCCTCGCGCTCAAAGACCTCGGCCAGCTTGCTCTTGGAGGAGATCACGTCGCCGGGGCGCATGGGGGCGAAGTATTCGAACTCAGAGCCGCCGTTCAGGATGCGCGTGCCGGGCTGGCCCGTGCCTGCGGCGGAGAGGCGCTGCTTGGGACGCTCGGCCGGCCAGGTGAAGACGTTCATCTCCTGGGGAGCGATGATGCCCTTCCAGCGCGTCTTCTTTGCGTGCTCGGCGTCCCAGAAGATGCGCGGCGGCTGCTCCGGCCAGTAGACGGCGATGGCCCACTTGCGGATATCGCTCTCATCTATGGGCGCGGCCGTCTGTCCCGGCACTTCCACGCCGATGCGCGCCTTGATCTCGGGCGTGATATAGGTCTTCGGCTTCTCCTGCGTCATCGTGCCTCCAGAAAGACGGGCGATCACTTGATCGCCCCTACTCTTCGCTCCATTTGGGTTTGCGCTTTTCGGCAAAGGCCTTGGGGCCTTCGATGCTGTCCGGGTGGCCCATATAGGCGCGCATGATGGCCTGGCCGTTGGCAAAGGCGTCCGTCAGATTGCGGTCCAGGCAGTCCCACATGATCTTCTTCACCTGCCGCACCGCCGTGGGCGAGTTGGCGGCGATCATCGCCGCGACCTCCCGGGAACGGGTCATCAGCTGGGCCGCGGGGACTACCTCGGTGACGATGCCCATCTCCTTGGCCTGCTGGGCAGAGAGGCGCTCGGCGCCCCCCACGAGCATCATGCGCATGAGCGATTGGAAGGAGACGTACTTGGACCAGGTGATGGGCGCATAGACGGCCAGCTGCCCGATGGAGACTCCCGGGTTGGAGAAGGTCGCGTTCGTGGAGGCGATGGCGATATCGCAATCAGAGACGAACATCTGCCCGCCGCCGACGCAGATGCCGTTCACCGCAGCGATGACGGGCTTAGTGACTGCTGCCTGGCGCGGGGTCATCAGCGATTTGCGGGGCTGCGCCGGCGCCTTGCCCCATGTGGGCGAGGCGGCGGCCTCTTTAAGGTCCATGCCGGAGCAGAAGGCCCGCTCCCCGGAGCCGGTGAAGATGATGCAGCGCACCTTCTTATCGTGCTCCAGGTCGCTCCAGATGCGCGGCAGGTCCTCGTTGATCATCTTTTGCGTCACGGAGTTGAGGCGATCGGGACGGTTGAGGGTGATGGTGGCGACGCCCTCGCCCTTTTCAACGACGATCTCTTCCAGAGACATGCGCGCGCTCCTGCGGCAGATGACGTGCGGCACGCCCAACGATAGCGAGGCTCTTTCCCCAAGTCAATCAATGCGTAACGGGATGCGCCGTTGACCTTTGATCCTTGCTCCCTGCTCCCTATCCCTCCTATACTCCCTCCGCTATGGACTTCCGACTCACGTCTGACCAAGAGGCCTTTGTGGGCGACGTGCGCCGCTTCCTGGACGCGGAGCTGACGCCTGAGGCAGTGGAAGAAGTGGCGAGCGAAGAGCGTATGGGGCCCAACGCCAAGGCCGTCCTCCTCAAGATGGCCCAGCGCGGCTGGCTCTCCCTCCACTGGCCCAAGGACTATCACGGCGGCGGGCGGACGGCCATGGAACGCTTCCTGCTCACGGATGAGCTGGCCTATCGCGGCGCGCCGGGTGCCGCCAACTCCAACACCGGCGGGCGCATCGTGGCGCCCACCCTCACCATGTTCGGCACCCGCGAACAGTGCGACCGCTTCCTGCCGCCCATCGCCCGGGGCGAGATAGACTTCGCCCTGGGCTACACGGAACCGAACGCAGGGAGCGACCTCGCCAACCTACAGATGCGGGCCGACTTGGACGGCGATGCCTACGTAGTCACCGGCACCAAGTTCTTCAACACGGCCTGCCACTACGCCGAATACCACTGGCTGGCCGTGCGCACGGACCAGAGCGCGCCCAAGCACAAAGGCATCTCGCTCATGATGGTGGACCTGAAAAGCCCGGGCATCGAGATCAGGCCCATCTGGACCATGGCGGGCGACCGCACCAACGCTGTCTCCTATGACCGCGTGCGCGTCCCCAGGGGCAACGTCGTCGGCGAGCCGGGGCAGGGCTTCTACTACATGGCAAAGGCGCTGGAGTTCGAGCGCATGTTCGTCTCCGGCGACCTGCGCCGCTACTTCGAGCAGCTGCTCGCCGCGCTGAAGCAGGAGCGCGCCAAGGGCCGCGACCGCCTCAGCGACCCCCTGGTGCGGCACTCCCTCGCCCAGCTCGCCGTCGAGATGCAGATCGTGCGGCTCTTCACCTATCGCGTCGCCTGGGCACTCACCGTGGGCCGATCGCCTGGCCGCGAATCGTCCATCGTCAAGCTCTTCAAGACAGACCTGGCGCAAAAGATGGCCCGTGCAGGCATCCATGCCCTCGGCCTCCACGGCCAGCTGGAGCCGGAGGCGCCCCACGCGCCGATGCGCGGGCGGGCAGAGCGCTACTACCTCCAATCGGTGAGCGCCTCCATCACCGGCGGCAGCAGCGAAGTCCAGCGCAACGTCATCGCCCAGCGCGGCCTGGGATTGCCCAGATAGAAGCGGCGGAGCGTTACAGCCCCGAGCAGTCTTTCCGGCGAGCTATAGCAGGGGGTAAGGGGTAGAGGGACGCTGGCCTCTGTCCACACGTGTCACGGATGTCACAGGTTTTTCCGTATTGCTACACTCTCTATCTGTCCCTGCGCGATTAACTAGAGTGGGAAAAAACACATGACACGTGTGACAGGCATGACACCGGGCTCCTTATGCAACCCTGCCCGGATCCTGCGCTAGCGCCCCCGCCCGCGGAGCTTGGGGTCAAGGATATCGCGTAGGGCATCGCCCAGCAGGTTGAAGCCGAGGACGGCGATGCTCAAAAAGACGCCGGGGAAGAGCCCCACCCAGTAGGCCGTTTCGATATTGTTGCGCCCCTCTTGGCTCAGCATGCCGCCCCAGGATGGGTGCGGCGGCGGCGTGCCTAGGCCAAGGAAGCTCAGGGAGGCCTCCAGCAATATCGCCTGCCCAATCTGGATGGACATCACCACAAGGATGGGCGCAAAGACGTTCGGCAAGATGTGTACGAACATGATGCGCTTGTCCGAGGAGCCGATGGCGCGGGCGGCATCCACATAGATGTTCTGCTTGGCGGAGAGGACCGAGCCGCGGACGACGCGAGAGGCCAGCGGCAGGATGACCACGGCGATGGTGATGACAAGGTTGCGGTTGCTGGGGCCGAGGATCGAGACGATGGCGAGGGCGAGGATCATGGATGGAAAGGCCATCAGCGTATCAATGAGGCGCTGCAGCACCGAGTCCACCATGCCGCCGAAGTAGCCGCTCACCAGGCCCACCAGCGCTCCAAGCGTTGTGCCCAAGAGCACCGAAAGGATGCCGATGGTGAGGGAGACGCGCCCGCCGTGCAGGACCCGGCTCAGCACGTCGCGGCCCGTGCCGTCCGTGCCGAAGAGGTGGCTCCATGAAGGTCCATCGAAGGACGGGCCCACGAGCGTCTTGAGCGGCGGAAAGGGGCTCACCCATGGGGCCAGGGCCGTCGCCAGGATGAGCGCGATCAGCAGGACGGCGGCCACCGCGCCGATGGGCTTGCGTTTCGCGAAGCCGATGGTGCCGGCATAGCTCCATCGCCGGAGCTTGGGCCCAAAGCCGGCCGCGGCTATCGGCTGGGCGCTCATCTACGATTTCCCCAGGCGGATGCGCGGGTCCAGCCACGCATACGAGATGTCCACCAGCAGGTTCATGAAGATCATCACCGCGCCAATGAGCACAACGTTCACCTGGACCTGCGTGTAGTCGCGGTGGATGATCGAATCGAGCGTCAGGCGTCCCATCCCCGGCAGGCCGAAGATCAGCTCCACCACCACCGCGCCGCCCAGCAGGTGGCCGATCTGCGAGCCTACCACCGTCACCACTGGGATAAAGGCGTTCTTGAGCGCATGGCGGGTGATGACCACGCGCTCCTGCAGGCCCTTGGCCCAGGCCGTGCGGATATAGTCCTCCCGCAGAACCTCCAGCATCGCCGAGCGCGTCATACGCATCGTGGAGGCGGAAAGGCTGAAGCCCAGGATGATGGACGGGATGAGGAATTGAAGGAGATTGTGGCGAGGGTCCCTATTGAAGGGCACGTAATCGAAGGGCGGCGACCAATGGAACCAGATAGAGAGAAAGACGAGAGTCATGGTGGCTATCCAAAACTGAGGAACCGCCAAGCCCATGATGCTCACAAAGCGTCCCAGGTAATCGAGCGGCGTGTCCTGCCTGATAGCCGAAAGGATGCCGATGGGCACCGCGACGGCCAGGGCGATGACCATGGCGAAGATGGTCAGCTCAAGGGAGACGGGGAAGGTGCGCGCGATCTCGCCGGCCACGGGCTTGCCCGTCCAGAACGAGGTCCCCATATCGCCGGTGAAAACGCCGCGGATCCACGTGAAATACTGGGTGACGAAGGGTTCATCCAGCCCCAGCTCTTCGCGGATGCGCTGCTCGTCGGCCTTCGTGACCACGCCGCCGCCTTCGGCCACGCGCGCCACCACCGCATCGCCGGGGATGACCCGCACCAGGGCGAAGATCGCGATGGAGAGCAGCACCAGCGCGGGGATCGCCAGCAAGAGCCGCCGGACGAGGAATTGACCCATCCTTCGTTCGCTCCTCCTGCAAGGTCAGGCTTCGGCCCGCCTCGGTAGAGAAAAATCCCCGCGCCTGGAGCCAGGCGCGGGGATGCTGTCCGTCCTAGCGGGCGATCACCCTTACTCGAGCCAGAAGTACTCGATGTTGTTCGCCACCATCTGGGCGTTGTTCATCGGCAGGCTGAAGGCGTAATTGTGCAGCTTAGGGCTGAAGTAGTTGATGCGCTTCACCCTAGGGAACGGGATGCGGTAGACGTTGTCCACCTCCCGCTGCCAGACCTGCGTGAGGATCTGCTTGCGCTTGGCCGGGTCCACCTCAACGCGCTGAGCCTCCAGTAGCTTATCCAGCTCGGGGTCGTTGATGAAGCCGAAGTTGCCGCTCCCCTTGCTGTGCATGTTGACGTAGGTGAAGCCGTCTATGGAATTGGCGGAGAGAACAAAGCCCAATGCCGCTTGCTCGTAGGTCTTGCCTCGGTAGGTGGCATTGAAGGCCGTGCTGTCCTGGTTGATCAGCTCCACCTTCACGCCGATGGTGTTCCAGTTATCAAGGATCACCGGCAGGTACCGCACCAGCTCCGTATAGGCGAAGTGATTGGCCTTGAAAGAGAAGCCGGATGCGAGGCCGGCCTGGCTCAGGAGTTGCTTGGCCTGGTTCACGTCATACTTGTACCAAGGCATCTTGTCCAGGCCGGGCTTGTCCGCGAAGAGCTCGTCCCAGGGGATCGGCGCGATGATGCTGGCCGACTCCTCCAGCACGCTCTTGATGATCCCTTCCCGGTTGATGGCAAGGGAGAGGGCGCGCCGGAAGCGGATGTCGTTGAAGGGGGCCTTGTCTAGACGCATGAAGAGGTTGTAGAGGCCTAGGTTATTGTCCGCCACCTCAAACATCGTCTCCGGGTTGGACTGGCGCAGGGAGTTCATCTCCGCCACGGAGAGGATGTCCGTGCCGCCGGTCTTATGAATAGCGCCGGAACGGTAAGCGGCGCGGATGGCCTGACGATCGGCGATGTTGATGAACTCGGCGCCGTCCAGGAAAGGCGCACCGGGGATGAAGTAGTCCGGGTTGCGCGTGTAGATGATCTTCTCTTTGCCCTGGGCCTCCTTCATTACGAAGGGCCCGGTCCCGATGGCGACGTTACGGAAGTTTCCATCGCGGTCGCCCACTTCCTTGGGGACGACATAGGCGTATGAGCCGGCGGGGCCTTCTGCGACGAAATCGGCGTACGGGCTCTTCAGCGTGAGGACGACCGTGTACTTATCCGGCGCCTCTATCTTGTCAACAAAGGCGAAGGTGGAGGCATTCGCGCCGCCCGCGACGAAGCGCGTGTAGGTATACACGATGTCGGCGGAAGTGAACTCCCTGCCGTTTACAGGCGCGGCGTTGTGCCACTTCACGCCCTGGCGCAACCGGAAGGTGTACGTCTTTCCGTCCGCGGAGATGCTCCAGGATTGGGCCAACTGCGGGCCCACCTCGCACGAGAAGGCGTTGGGGACGGTCATCTCCAGGGTGCCCTTGCAAACCAGTAGCTTGCTATAGACCGGCGCGGTGGCCGTGACCGTGGCCGACGCGCCGACCTCGGTCACGTCAAAGTGGGGCCACACAAGGCTGTTGGCATGCTTAAAGACGCCGCCCCGGCGTGGCGTCAGCGAGAAGTTCGGCTTGTTGGACGGATATTCAAGGCCGGCGATCTTGGTGGCATCAACCCGGAAGACACCAAAGACCGGCTGGGGCGTGGCCGTGGGCGGAACCGGCGTCGCCGTCGGCGCGGGAGCGGACGTCGGCGTAGCAGCGGGCGCCTGGGTCGGCCTGGGAGCCGTCGTTGGCGTAGCCGTCGGCTCTTCATCGTCGCCGCCGCATGCTGTGACCACCAAGGCCACGGTGACGGCTAGAGCGACGATTTTGAAGAGTCCTACGAACGTGAAGCGTCGTCCATTCATAGCTGACCTCCTTCGCCAGTTCAGAGATACTGGACATCCAGTGGCACGAGAATCGCCACTAAGTCGCATAGGGTATACCAAGCGGGATGCGGAGACAATCCCTTTGAGCGTAACCGCATTCACCGTAAGCTCGCGATGTATGCCGCGCTAGGCTTCGCCCATCCCCAGCGAGGCAATGATGCCTCACGCGGCTACTTCCCTTGGAACTTAGGCTTTCTTCGCTCCAAAAAGGCCTGCCTCGCCTCTTTGGAGTCCTCGGAGAAGTAGCAGTTCTGGTAAGCCAGCCGCTCAAAGATCAGGTAATCGTCCAGCGTCTGCTCGTGGCTGAGGGTGATCGCCCGCTTGGTCTGCCGCAGGCCCAGCGGCGGCCCCTCCGCCATGGCGCGCGCCATGGCCATCGCCTCCTGCATCAGCTGGGCCTGCGGCGTCACCTTCAGCGCCAAGCCGATCCGCGCCGCCTCTTCCCCTTCCATGATGCGATTCGTCGCGTAGAGCTCAAAGGCGCGCTGGGTGCCGATGAGCCTCGGCAGCAGCCATCCAAGACCGTCCATCATCGCCATCCCCAGAGGCGCGTGGCCCACGCGGAATCGCGCCTGCTCCGAAGCGATGACCACATCGCCCCCCACGGCGATGGCAAAGCCGCCGCCGACGGCGACGCCGTTCACCGCCGTGATGACGGGCTTGGCGATGTTCTTCATGAGCCACGAGGTGGAGCCGCGCGGGTCTATGTTCCGCTGGCGTATCTCCTCTAAAGGAATAGCGCCGCCGCTTGTAGACTCCCGCTGGTCCGCCCCTGCGCAAAAGGCTTCGCCCGCCCCGGTGATGACCAGAACGCGCACCTCCGCATCGTCGTTCACAGAGGTGAGCACCTCCTTCACCTCGCGGCGCATCGCCGAATTGAGGGCGTTCAGGCGCTCCGGCCTGTTCAGGGTCAGCAGACCGATGCCGTCCCGGCGGTCATAGGTGATGGTCTCGTACGTCACGGTGTCTTCCTCAGGCGAGAGGTGCCAGCGCGTCAATCGTCTTCAGCTCTTCCGCCGTCAGCTTCCATTCGAGCCCCTTGGCATTTGCCACGACCTGCTCCGGCCTCGTCGCCCCGGCGATGATGCTCGGGACAGCCGGGTTTGCTGCCAGCCATGCGATCGCCAGCTCGCCGATGGTGCGCCCACGCTCCTTCGCGAATCCTTCAAGCCCCTGCACGATCTTGAAATTCCTATCGGAAAGGTTGTAGGTGGCCCACTTGGATGTCTCCATCCGAGATCCCGGCGGAGGCGGCTGGCCCTGCTTGTACTTCCCCGTCAGCATGCCGGAGGCCAGCGGGAAGAAGGGGATTAGACCCGTGCCGGAGCGCTTGCAGAAGGGCACCACGTCCGGCTCAGCCTCCCGTCTCAAGAGGTTGTAGTGATTCTGAACGCAGGCGAAGGCATGGAGATGGTGATGCTTTGATGTCTCCAGCGCATTCGCCAGCTGCCATGCCGCAAAGTTGGAACAGCCGATGTACCGCACTTCGCCTTGCCGCACCAGGTCGTCCAGCCCCCGCAGCGTCTCTTCGATGGGCGTCTCCGCGTCATATGTATGCAAGTAATAGAGGTCAATATAGTCCGTGCCTAACCGCTTCAAGCTATCGTGCGCCATCTGCATCAGATGCAGGCGGGAGCCGCCTTTGGTGTTCACTCCCTGGCCGCCTAACAGGCCGAACTTGGTCGCGATGAACGCCTGCTCGCGCCTGCCCTTCACCGCCTTCCCGATGAACTCTTCCGACCTGCCGCCGCCATAGCCGTTGGCAGTGTCAATGTGATTGATGCCGATATCCAAGGCCTGGTGGATAATCTTGGCCGATTCGTCATAGTCGCACCGCATGCCGAAGTTGTTGCACCCCAGGCCCAACAGGGAGACCTTCGCGCCGGTCTTGCCAAGCCTTCGATATTCCATAGCACTACCCCTACAAGGAGTCTCCGGAAGCGCCGCTATCATACCGCAGATGCGATAGCGCCTCCGTTTGGGGCCTCAATCCACCTCTCAGGCACCCCATCACTAAAGAGAAGGTAACACCCGTGCGTTATAGAAAGTTGCACGCCGATCTCTGATCGAGTTCAGATACATGCGTGACACTAGACTGGTGTCACTATGCAGATCAAAAGCAGGTTGGTTCCGGGGAGTCGGCGGTTGGCGGCGATCGGGGTGCTGTCTCGGGCGGCACAGGTGCGGCTCAGATGGCTGTACTACTATGAAGAGCATGGTCGGAACGCGGCCCTGACCTGCCGGCATTTCGGCATCAGCCGGCAGACCTTCTACCGGTGGAAGAGCCGCTTCGACCCGAGGCGCATCACCTCCCTCGAGGAGCGTTCCCGCAGGCCCAGGCAGGTGCGTCAGCCGACCTGGAGCCAATCGCTGAGCCGCGCCGAACCCGCAGTACTGGGGCCTGAACGTGAACTTCACCGGCACGGTGACAGACGTCGGCACCCTCGATACCCACACCTTCGCCTGGGACTTC
>VGPF01000046.1 GCA_016875535.1 Chloroflexota bacterium | reverse complement strand
TATGAGGCCACCAACGGTGCTATACTGGCCCCGGCAAGAGCCGGGACTCAATAAACGAGCCCTCCATCAAACCCGGGGCGGTTCAGTGTCGCTGACTCTTCAGTTGGCGCTTTAGCTACAATGCGCCTCATCACAAGGAGGTCCCATGCCCGTCTCCGGCTTTGACCATGTCGCCATGCCCACCGCCGATTGCGAGCGGTTCATCGCCTTCTATGAAAGCCTCGGCTTCACCATCATTGACCGCGATAAGTGGCGCAAGGGCAAGGCGAAGATCTTCGCCCTGCAGGTGGGCCCGAACAATAAGATCAACATCCACCCGCCGGATAAGAAGGGCCACCTGCGCGGCAAGGGAGCGGCCATCGGCTGCGGCGACCTCTGCTTCGTCTGGGACGGCGCCGTGGAAGAGGTGCTGGCGATGCTCAAGCGGGCGGGCGTCGCGCCCGTGGACGGGCCGGTCCCCCGGCCCGGAGGCCGCAAGGGCGGCACGGTGACGGGCACCAGCGTCTACATCTTCGACCCGGACGGCAACCTCATCGAGTTCATGGTCTACCCCAAATAGCCATCCGTCTGCGGCAAGGAGTGTCTCCTTAGCCTGAAGTGCAGATGCTACTGCCTGCCCGACGACACTCCTACACCCGCCTCTCCCTTGATGGGAGAGGACCCCGCGAACGCGGAAGGAGAGGGTGATTGACAGCACATGAACCTCGGTTCATAGAACCCCTGGGGCAAAGCCCGGCCGACAGATATATTTGGCAACCGGCGATATAATGCAAAGACCCCCTCCGATCCTGGAACCTCTCTCATAGGAGATCACCAACGTGCCGACACCCCTTCAACAGTGGGTAGACGAATGCGCCGCACTCACCAAGCCTGACAAGATCCACTGGTGCGACGGCTCTGACGCCGAGAACCAACAGCTCATCAAGGAGATGCTTCGCGCCGGCACCCTCCACGAACTGAACCCCCAAGCCAACCCCAACTCCTACCTCCATCGCAGCGACCCCACGGACGTCGCCCGCACGGAGCACCTCACCTTCGTCTGCACCAAGGTGAAGGACGATGCCGGCCCCAACAACAACTGGATGGACCCGGCGGAGGCCAAGGCCAAGGTCGGCGCCCTCTTCTCCGGCTCCATGAAGGGCCGCACGATGTACGTTGTCCCCTATATCCTCGGCCCCGTCACCTCGCCCTATAGCAAGATCGGCGTCGAGCTGACGGACAGCCCGTACGTCGTCGTCAACATGCGCATCATGACGCGGATGGGCAAGCCCGCCCTCGATCGCCTCGGCTCCTCCAAGGATTTCGTCCGCGGCCTCCACTCCCTGGGCGACCTGAGCCCGGAGCGGCGCTTCATCACGCACTTCCCGGAAGAGGAGCTGATCTGGTCTATCGGCTCCGGCTATGGCGGCAACGCCCTCCTGGCCAAGAAGTGCCACGCCCTGCGCATCGCCAGCTGGAAGGCGCGCAAGGAAGGCTGGCTCGCCGAGCACATGCTCGTCCTGGGCATCGAAGAGCCCAGCGGCCGCACCACCTACATCGCCGCCGCCTTCCCCAGCGCCTGCGGCAAGACCAACCTCGCCATGCTGATCCCGCCCGCAAGCCAGAAGGGCTACAAGGTCTGGACCGCTGGCGAGGATATCGCCTGGATGCATATCGGCGACGACGGCCGCCTCTACGCCATCAACCCGGAGGCCGGCTTCTTCGGCGTGGCCCCCGGCACCAACTCCCGCACGAACCCCAACGTCATGGCGACCCTGAACCGCAACTCCATCTTCACCAACGTCGCCATGACCGCCAACAGGACTCCGTACTGGGAGGGCATGGACGGCTCGCCGCCACATTCCGCCATAGACTGGCAGGGCAAGCCCTGGACGCCCCAGAGCCTCACCAAGGCGGCGCACCCCAACTCTCGATTCACGACACCAGCGCGCCAGTGCCCCACCATGTCTCCCGAATGGGAGAACCCCAACGGCGTCCCCATCTCCGCCATCCTCTTCGGCGGGCGGCGCGCCAACCTTGTTCCCCTGGTGTACCAGGCATTCAACTGGCAGCACGGCGTCTTCCTCGGCGCCACCATGGCCTCCGAGACCACGGCCGCCGCCACCGGCGCCGTCGGCGTCGTCCGAGACGACCCCATGGCGATGCTGCCTTTCTGCGGCTACCACATGGGCGATTACTTCGGCCACTGGCTCAACATCGGCAAGCGGCTGCGGCACCCGCCGGAGGTCTTCCGCGTCAACTGGTTCCGCATGAACGACCAGGGCAAGTACCTCTGGCCCGGCTTCGGCGAGAACCTGCGCGTCCTGCGCTGGGTTATCGGCCGCGTCCACGGCGAAGTGACGGCCGACCAGACGCCCATCGGCTACCTGCCCAAGCCCTCCAGCCTGGACATCACGGGCCTGGACGTCAGCCCCGATACCCTGCGTGAACTCCTGGCGGTGGACAGGGCCGGCTGGCTCAAGGCCGTCGAAGGGCAAAAGAAGCTCTTCACCGGCTTCGGCGAGCGCGTCCCCAAGGCCATGTGGCAGGAGAGCCTGGCCCTCAAGGCCCGGCTCGAATCGAGCGAGAAGACGCCCGCCCACGCCTAGCGCGACTTCCATACGACCAGAAGAAACGGGAGGGTCGGCGACCCTCCCGTTTCTGTTTCCATGCCCGCGACCGTTATAATTTCTCCGTATGTCCCTCTCCTTCTCCACGATCCTCTTTGACCTGGACGATACCCTCGCCGATACCCTGCGCGCGAGGGAGGCGGCGCTGCACCGTGCCCTCGTCCACTCGGGCATCACCTCGCCCACGGCAGAGGAGTTCATCAAGGGCCTGCGCGGCGGCCAGCTCCGCCACTCCCTCCAGGCCCTGGGCGTCTCCGCCGGGCTGGACCACAGCCTCTTCGATCAGTACGTCAGCGCCTACTGGCTCCAAGCGCCGGGGAACGTCGTCCTCTTTGCAGGCGTCTTGGAGACGTTGCAGACGCTTCACGGGCGCGGCGTCCGCATGGGCGTTGTCACCCAGAAGGAGCGTCTGCTGGACAACGGCGGACGCGCGGCGGGAGCGGCCCAAGAGCTCGCCGATATGGGCGTCCGCGACCTCTTCTCCATCGTCGTCGGCTATGAGGACGTGGCGAACCACAAGCCGCATCCGGAGCCGGTGCTGCTGGCCCTGCGGCAGCTCGGCGCGGACCCCCGCGAAACCCTCGTCGTCGGCGATAGCTTCGCGGATATCGAATCGGCGCGGGCGGCGAACTGCTGGAGCTGCCTCGCCACCTGGGGCCACGAGCCCGGCGCCGCCATCGCGCACCTGCGCGCCGATTACGTCGCCCGCCAGCCCGCATCGCTCCTGGAGCTGCGACGCCCATGAGCCGCGCCAACCTCCTGGAGCTTTCGCTTCCCCAGCTCACGGCCTTCCTGGCGGAGCTTGGCGAACCGCCCTACCGCGCGCGCCAGGTCTGGTCGTGGCTCTACAAACGCAACGCCGCAACCATCGAGGCGATGACCGACCTCCCCGCGCACCTTCGCGCGCGCCTGGCGGAGCGAGCGGAGATACGACTGCCCGCCGCCGTCCGCGAGGTGAAATCGGACGACGGCCTGACGCGAAAAGTCCTGCTGAAGCTGGACGACGGCAATGTCATCGAATCGGTGCTGATGCTCTACGACCTCACGGCGGAGAGCCGCGAGCGCCGCACCGTCTGCGTCTCCACCCAGGCGGGCTGCGCCGTCGGCTGTCCCTTCTGCGCCACCGGGCAGATGGGCTTCGTGCGCAACCTCACCTCGGGGGAGATCGTCGCCCAAGTCCTCTACTTCGCCCGCCAGCTCTTGGCCGACCAACAGCCGAAAAGCACATCTTCCCCCTTGGCGGGAGAAAAGACGAAAGAGGGCGAAAGCACGCTCCCCATAACCAACTCCAAAAGCCTCTCTCCCTCGATGGGAGAGAATAAAAGAGAGGGTGAACAGGCCCTCCCTGTCACCAACATCGTCTTCATGGGCATGGGCGAGCCGCTCTTGAACTACGCCAACCTGTGGCAGGCCATCGAGCGCCTCCACGACCCGCAGGGCATCGCACTCGGCGCGCGCCGCATGACCATCTCTACCTCCGGCATCGTGCCGGGCATCCTCGCCCTCGCCAAGGAAAAGCTCCAGGTGAACCTGGCCGTCAGCCTTCACGCCCCCAACGACAAACTCCGCGACGTCATGGTCCCCATCAACAAAAAGTACCCCATCGCCGACCTGATGACGGCCTGCCGCGCCTATATCGAAGCCACCAAGCGCCGCATCACCTTCGAGTACGTCCTCAACAACAACGTCAACGATTCGCCCGAGCTGGCCCGGGAGCTCGGCGAGCTGCTACGCGGCATGCTCTGCCACGTGAACCTGATCCCGGTGAACTCCACCGACGCCTCATTCTCCCGCCCCAAGCGCGATGCCGTCATCGCCTTCCAGCGCATCGTGGAGGGCTACGGCATCGCCACCACCGTCCGCGTGGAGAAGGGCGTCGAGATACGCGCCGCCTGCGGCCAGCTCAGCACCAAACACCGGGAGAAAGAGCGCGTCCCCGCCGCCTTTTAGGGCGCTCCCATGGCAATCCTCTCCGGCGAAAACCTAGCCGTCGCCTACGGCCATCGCGAGATCTTCTCCGGCCTCGATTGTGAGATTGCCGAAGGGGCGCGCATCGGCATCGTCGGCCCCAACGGGAGCGGCAAGACCTCGCTCCTGCGGCTCATCGCGGGCGCTCAGGAGCCGGATGGCGGCGCCATCCACCACAGCAAGGGACTGCGCATCGGCTATGTGCCCCAAGCGCCGCCCCTTACCACCACCGGCACCCTCTACGAAGAGATCCTCTCCGCGTTTGCCGGCCTTCAAGCCCTTGAGCAGCAGATCGAAGAGGCCGCCGCCGAAATGGCGAACGGCTCCGCCGAGGCGGGACGCCGCCACGCCGACCTGCTCCACGCCTTCGAAAGTCGCGGCGGCTATGACTACCACAGCGCCGTGGAGCGCACCGCCGCGGGCCTGGGGCTGACCCGCGATGCCCTCAACACCCCGGCCGCCCTGGCTAGCGGCGGCGAGCGGACCCGCGCCGCCATGGCCAAGGCGCTCCTTGCCGACCCTGATCTTCTGGTCTTGGATGAGCCCACCAACCACCTGGACCTGGCAGGCCTCGCCTGGCTGGAGCGCTTCCTCGGCAAGTTCAGCCACGCCTTCATCGTCGTCTCCCACGATCGGTACTTCCTGGACAAAGTCGTCACCGAGATATGGGACCTAAGCCACGGCAGGCTGAGGTCATATCCGGGCAACTACACCAAGTACCGCATCCTGAGGGAAGAGGCGGAGGCCTTCCAGCAGAAGCAGTACGAGCAGCAGCAGGAGTTCATCGCGAAGGAGGAAGAGTTCATCCGCCGCTACCGCGCGGGGCAGAAGGCCGCCCAGGCGATGGGCAGGCTCACGCGCCTCAACCGCCTCGAGCGCCTGAAGGGCGCGGCGGCGGAGCGCCGCGTCGCACTCCCCTCCGCCTCCGCATCGCGCACCGGGCAGGCCGTGGTGCGCGCCAAAAACCTCAAGGTGGGCTTTGCCGCCGATGGCGAGCCGGTGACGCTCTTCGCCGTGCCCGACCTCATCGTGGAACGCGGCGCGCGCATCGCCATCCTGGGCGGAAACGGCGCCGGCAAGACCACGCTTATCAAAACGCTCTTCGGCGAGCAGCCGCCCCTGGCCGGCGACGTGACCCTGGGCGTCAACGTCAAGCCGGGTTATTTCCGCCAAAAGCTGGAAGACCTGCCCGAAAGCCTCTCGGTGCTGGACGCCTTCTTGGAGGCCAAACAGATGCAGCATGAAGAGGCGCGGCGCTACCTTGGACGCTTCCTCTTCCAGCGCGATGAGACGGAAAAGCGCGTGGGCGACCTCAGCGGCGGCCAGCGAAGCCGCCTCGCCCTGGCGCGGCTCCTCATCACCAAGCCCAATGTGCTTGTCCTTGATGAGCCGACGAACCACCTGGACATCCCCAGCCGTGACGCGCTCGAGGACGTGCTGACAGACTATGACGGCACGCTCCTCCTTGTCTCCCACGACCGCCGGTTCATCTCGCTTCTGGCCCAACAGCTCTGGCTCGTGGAAAAAGGCTCCATGCGCCTCTACCAAGGGACTTTTGACGAGTGGTTGGAAGAGCAGGAGAAGGCCGCACAAGCTTCTCCGCCAAAGCCGAAGGCGAAAGAGGCGCCGAAGCCGCCCGTGGCGAGAAAGAAGGCCAAGGGGCCAAAACCGCCGGAGACTGAAGAGGTCATCGCAGAGCTGGAGCGCAAGCTGAAAGAGCTTGACGCTCAGCTGGACAGCGCGACGGAACGGCGCGACCTCGCCGCCATCGCCCGCCTGGGCGCGGAGCATACGGCTACCCAGGAGCTGCTGGAAAAGACCTGGGCCGAGTGGGCGGGCTAGCGGCGGCACAGAGCCTGCACCCACGGCCCATGCCCGCGTTACAGCCGCCTGCCCGCAAGCCCCTGGAGCCCGGCGATTCTCCGTCCTTCGTAGACCACGTGGAGAAGGACGATGCCGCTAACGAGCGCCGCGAAGAAGCACCAGACGGAGATGAAGGCATAGCCCCGCACCCAATTGGCGATGAAGGCGGAAAAGAGGAGCGCGCCGCCAAGGACGTTCACCATCCGGTAGCTGGAGAAGAGACAGCTCACGCAGGTTGCCACCAGGTAGAAGGCGAGCACAAGCGAGGGGTTGGGATACGGCACGTCATAGGCGATGCTGTGGTTTTCGATGCGCGATGCGACAGGCCCCCGCGCGAGGTAGAAGAGGAGGTAGGCGCCGACGGCAACGCCCATCAGCACAAAGCCGCCAAGGGCCTGCCTGCGAAGGGGGTTCCTTTCGATCAGCGCGACAGCCAGGGGGACGAAGACCGGCCAAAGGACGAGGGCGAAGGAGAGAAAGGCATGGGTGGCTGCCCTGTTCAACGAGGGGGAGTCAAAGGAGCTCCAGACCGCACCTTCGAGGATCTGCTGAACGCTTAGGAGCAGCGGCGTGCTGGCAAGGGGAAGCTCCGCCTTCCCCTTGGCCTTGCTCAGCGTCAGCGCCCCAACCACCACAAGGGAGCCGCCCGCCGCGAAGCTCGCCGTCGCCGAATAGCACATCCCTAGCTACCCTTCATCCGCACGCAGCGCACGGCCCATTTCAGCTGCTGAGAGAGACCGCCTCTCTATGCTGGTCACCCTTCATCTTACCAGGCGCCGATCCGTTCAGTGCTCTCAGTGTTCTCAGTGGATACGCTCTGCCCGCTGCCCCTCTACTAATCTTCTTCATCTGTGTTATCTGTGGATGAAACCTCTTCACTTCCCCAAAAACTCCCGCACGATGCGCTCGAACTCCTCCGGCTTGTTCTGGTGCAGGCCGTGGCTCGCGCCCTTCACCTGCACCAGTCGCGCCTTCGGGTTCATCGCCGCCATCTTCTGCGCCGTCCCGATGGGCAGGTCCGGGCCGTGCTCGCACTGCACCACCAGCGTCGGGCAGGCGATGCGCGCGAACTGCTCCCACACGTAGGGCGCCTCCTGGCGCACCGACGATTCGTAGATCCAGGAGGTCTCCGGGTCGTTCTTCCAGATATACTGGCCCACCCAGTTTTTGCGGAGGATGTTCGCCGCCACCTGCCGGTAGAAATCGTCGCCGTGCCCCGGGTTCCCCTTCTTCAGGTAGTCGATCGCCGCCTGCTCGCCGGGGAAGCTCTTGGGCCGCTGGGGCAGCCGCGCGATGAAGGCGCTCGTCACCTTCTCCGGGATCTCCGGCCCGCCGTCCAGCAGGATGAGCTTCGCCACATCGCCCGGATACTGCCCCGCGAAGGCGATGCTGTTCCGCGCCCCCAGGGAGTTGCCGATGCAGATGACGGGCGCGACGCCCAGGCCCGCGACGAAGCCGTGGAGGTCGGCGGCGAAGGCCGTCACCGGGTAGCCCTCCCGGGCGTGGTCGCTATCGCCGTGGCCCCGCTGGTCCAGGGCGACGACGCGGTGATCGCCGCGCATCCGCTCGGCGAAGGGCGCCCAGTTCTGGGAGTTCCCGCCGAAGCCGTGGACGAGCAGGATCGTCTGCTTGCCGCCGCCTCCCCAATCGAGGTAGTGGAGCTTGAGGCCGTTGACGGTGAGGGATTTGGCGAGGGGAGGTTGGGGCATATGTCCTTTGCGTGAAGCGTTCTACGCTTTTTGTCCTACCTTATACAGCCTCCGCGCCGTCTCCGAAACGATCTTCCGCGTCACCTCAGGGCTGATCCCCGTGAACAGCTCCCCGATCTTCTTCCGCGAATGCGGGAAGGTGCTGTCCGGGTGCGGGTAGTCGCTCGCCCACATGACGTTGTCCACGCCGATGTAGTCCAGCAGCTTCATTCCCAGCTTGTCCTCCTCGAAGGTGGCGTAGACCTGCCGTGCGAAGGTCACGCTCGGCAGCTCCTTGATGCGGTAGTCCCTGGTGTTCGGCCCGTGGTTGTGGAACTCGTGGTCCAGGCGCTCCTTCACGTAGGGGATCCACCCCAGGCCCGATTCGCCCAGCACCAGCTTCATCTTCGGGTGCCGCTCCAGCGCCCCGGAGAAAATCAGCGCCGCCAGCACCTCGTCCATCTGCATGGGCGAGACGGCCGCGAAGGCCGCCATGTGCCACGAGGCGGGCTTCGCCTGCACCATGTGCGTCCCACCGCCCAGGTGGACGCTCAGCGCGACACCCGTCTCCTCCGCCGCCTTCCACAGCACGTCCCACTGGGCGTCATAGAGCGGGTCTACTGTCTCGAAGAAGCTGGAGATGGCGCCCCGGTGGCCCAGCTTGGCCACGCGCCTCAGCTCGGCGGCGGACGCCGTCGGCGAGTGCATCGGCAGATAGGCCAGGAGGCAGAGGCGGTCCGGCTCGATGCCGTTAAACTCCGCCGCCCAGGTGTTGTAGACCTCCAGGCAGGCCGCCTTCATCTCCGCATTCTTGATCTTCAGGCCGGTCGGCGGGCCGTAGATGACGTGGGCGTAGACGCCGTCGCGGTCCATATCCTGCAGGCGCAGCTTGGCGTTCGAGGGGCGAAAGCCGTCGTCGGGGATCCCGGCGCGCACGATGGCGCTGGGGTACGAGCGGTCCTTCGGGAAGCCGCTGGAGCCGATCACCTCTCCCTCGTACATCCAGAAGTTCCCGTTCGCCTGGGCCACCACCTTCGGCCCCTTCTCGCGCAGGTGCGCCGGCAACCGCTCCGACCAGAGCATGGGCGGCAGCGCAATCATATCCATATGGTCGTCCGCCGAGATAATCTTATAATCCAGCATCGCTCTCCTCCTCTAATCTCCTGCTTTCCCCCTACCGATTGGGGGAAAGTTCCCCTTCCCTCGCAGGGAAGGGGTTAGGTCGCATGAATCTTTCTTTTGCTCTTTCCGTGCCCTCAGTGGATATCCTCCCCCTCTTCCCTGCTCCTTGCTCCTATCCCAGCCTCGGGTACAGATCCTTCGCATTCGCCGCCAATATCCGCGCCTTCGCCTCTTTCTTCATCCCCTTATTCTCCACCACTTCCTTCACCGAGTTCGGGAAGCGACAGTCAAAGTGCGGATAGTCGGAAGCATAGACCAAATGCCGGTCGCCCATCACCTCAACAACGTCCGTCAGCATCGCCTCGTCCGGCTCGAAGGAGATGAAGCACTTGCCGGTGGTGAAGACCTCGCTCGGCCTCCGCTTCAGCATCGGCACGAAGTGCGGCATCTCCTCGAAGTGCTCGTCGAGCCGCTCCAGCCAGAAGGGCAGCCAACCGCAGCCCGATTCTAAAAAGACGAAGGGCAGCCTTGGATACATATCGGCGATACCGCCGCCGATCACCGTCGCCGCGGCGCGCATCTGCTCGTAGAGGAAGACGGAGGCGTGCTGCTGGAACCAGTTGCCGCCCATCTCGTGGACGCCCAGCCCCCAGGGAGGCAATCCCGCGCTCCCGTGGTGGACGGTCACGGCCAGCCCAGCCTCCTGCGCCGCCTGCCAGTAGGGATACCAGGCCGGCGTGTCCAGCTGCTTGCCCTCCATGTGCGTCTGCGTATAGAGGCCCACCGCCGTCCTGTCCCCGGTGACGCGCTTGATCTCCGCGACCCCGTCCTCAACGTCCCGCTGGGAGAACATCGCCACATACTTGAGGCGCTTGGGGTTCGCGCCGCAGTAGTCGCCCATCAGGCGGTTGTACGCCCGGTAGAGCGCCGACTCCAGCTCCGTGGAATCGAGCGCGCAAAAGCCGATCATCGAGCTGGGGAACGTCACGGATGCGTCTATCCCCTCATCGTCCATATCCAGCATGCGCCCCTTCGCGTCCAGCGTATCGAAGACGGCGCGCGTCCCCGGCTTGCGGCCCTCGCCGCGCTCCGGGCGCTCGGGCCCCGCGGGGCCGCCGCCCAGCGCCTGCACCCGGTCCAGCGCCTTCTCCTTGGAGCGGTGCGTCCAGAGCCGCGACGTGACCATCTTCCCCGTCGCCGGATCTATGCTCAGGCGCATCATCTCCGCAAAGTCGTTCTTGTACCGCGACTCCAGGTAGTCATCGCGGAGCCGCTCGAAGAACTCCCTCGACTCGAAGATATGCCCGTCGGCGTCTATGACATCAAAGCCAAATCGTCCCATGATTATCCCAGCCTCGGATACAGCCGCCGCGCATTCTCCCCCAACAGCTTCCGCTTGCTGCTCTCCGGAATATCCTTCCGCTCCGTCACCGCCCGCACCGAGTCGGGGAACTTCCCATCGAAGTGCGGGTAGTCCGAGGCGAAGACGATGCGGTCGTCGCCGACGTGCTTGATGGTGTACGGCAGCATGCGCTCCCCTGGCTCGAAGGAGATGTAACAGCCGCCCTTCGTGAAGACCACCCCGGGCTTATGTTTCAAGAGCGGCACCGAGTTCGGCATCAGCGCGAAGTGCTCGTCCAGGCGGTCCAGCCAGTAAGGGAGCCAGCCGCACCCCGCTTCGAGATAGGCCACCTGCAGCTTCGGGAACTTCTCAAAGATGCCCCCGCCGATCATCGTGCAGATCGCTCGCATCTGCTCGAATGGATTGCTGGAGGCGTGCTGCAAAAACCAGTTCTCGTTCATCTCAAAGACGCCCACGCCAAAGGGCGGCAGGCCCGCGCTGGCATGGTGGACGGCGATGGGCAGATTGTGCTTCAGCGCCGCCTCCCATATCGGGTAGAAGTGCGGCTGGTCGAGCTGCCTCTCGCCCATGTGCGTCTGGCAGTAGACGCCCACCACCACGTTGTCCTTCGCCGTCCGCTCGATCTCCGCCACCGCCTTGCCGATGTCCCTTAGCGAGACGACGGCCACATACTTCAGCCGCCGCGAATCGGCGTTGCAATAGTCGGCCAGCCACCGGTTGTAGGCCTCATAGATGGAGGCCTCCAGCCCGGTATCGCCCAGGGCGCAGAAGGAGGCCAGGGAGCTTGGGTAGATCACCGAGATGTCTATCCCTTCCCTGTCCATATCCCGCAGCCGTCCGATGGGGTCCAGCGGCGCCTTGGCCGCCTCCGTCCCCGGCTTCAGGCCGCCGCCGCGGAAGTCAATCGCCGTGGCCGTGCCCGGCCCCATGGGGCGGCTCCAGCCCAGCACGCGCTCCCGGCCCTCCACCGCCCAGATATTGACTGTGGGCACCTCGCCGCCGCGCCTCCAGGCCGCGCGCGCCTTCGCCAGCAGCGCCTTGAAGGCGGCGGCATACTGCGGCGCCATATAGCGCTCGGTGAAGAGGTCGTAGAGGCGGTTCGTCTCGAAGACATGCCCGTCCGCATCGATCACGGTGAAGCCGGATACAGCCACGATGCACCTCTGCGGCCCTGGGGTGTGGCCGGAATATAGCACAGGCGCACAGGGGGGTCTACGGAAGCGGTTGCGGCGTAATACACTACGCTCCTGCGTCCCTGTCTTCCTATATTCCCTGCTCCGTTTACCCTTGCATTTACCTTGACACCCCAGGGGCACGGTTGTAGAGTATTCCCTGCCCCTCGGACTACTGGGCCTAGCTGCGCGCCCAGTTTTTTCGTGCCCGGCGACTCTGAGAAAGGATGACGCCCGCGTATGAAGATCATCGTGTTTGCCAAGCAGGTCATGGACCCCGAGACGCCTCGGGCCAACTTCAAGATAGACCCGGCCACCAACAAGCCGGTCCCCGTTCCCAACGTCGCCCCCGTCGTCAACGGCTTCGATGAGAACGCCGTCGAAGCGGCCCTCCGCCTCAAGGAGCGCCACGGCGGCACCGTCACCGTCATCTCCCTCGGCAAGAACCTCGTCCTCGATGTCATCAAGAAGCCCCTCTCCATGGGCGCCGACGAGCTCATCCTCCTCCAGGACGACGCCTTCGAAGAGGGGGACGCCTACTCCATCGCCCACGCCCTCTCCCAGGCCGTCAAGAAGGTCGGCGAGTTCGACCTGATCATCTGCGGCCGCCAGGCCTCCGATACCGACCGCGGCCTCGTCGGCCCGGCCGTCGCCGAGATGCTCGGCCTGCCCTGCGTCACCCTCGGCAAGAGCGTGGACGTCGCCGAGAAGAAGGTGATCGTGGAGCGCGTCCGCACCGATGGCAGCGAAGTGGTGGAGACCACAACGCCCGCCCTCATCACCGTCAGCAACGAGCTCGGCGAGCCGCGCTACCCCACGCTTCGCGGCATCATGCAGGCCGGCCGCAAGCAGCCCAAGGTCTGGACGGCCGCCGATATCGGCGCCGATGCCGCCAAGCTGGGCGCCAAGGGCCGCGTCACCGATACGGCCAAGACCTTCATCCCCGTGACCGAGAAGGTCTGCGAATTCATCGAGGGCGAGAACGCCGCCGATGCCGGCAAGAAGCTGGCCCTGAAACTGCGCGAGGCGAAACTGATCTAGTTCACCCTCTCTTCTCGGGCTGCGCTCGAGTTCCTCTCCCATCAAGGGCGAGGCGACAGGAAGCGGCACTAAAGAAAAAGGAACCGAACAGCGCCCCCTCCTCCTCTCTCCCCAGGATTCCGGCATACCGGAGTCCGACGCGGGAGAGAATAGAAGAGAGGGGGCTCCGGAGAAGATTTAGCAAATCCGTAGGGGCGGCCCGTCAGGGATGGCAAAGCCAGGGCTGAGCCCCGCCCTATAAGAGGAGAAAGACATGTCGAACCAAGGCGTACTGGTTATCGCGGAGACGAAGGACGGCAAACTGGCAGGCGTCACGAAAGAGGCCCTGGCCATCGGCGCCAAGCTCGCCCACGGCGGCGTCGGCGGCAAGGTCAGCGCCCTCGCCATCGGCACGGGGACGGACGCCATCGCCAAGGAGCTCATCGCCCACGGCGCAAGCGACGTCTACACCTTCGAGAATGCCGACCTGGCCAAGTACCAGCCGGACGCCTATGTCCAGGTGGCCGAAAAGGCCATCGCCACCGTCCATCCCAAGGTCGTCCTCATGGGCCAGACCGATTCCGGCCGCGACCTCCTGCCCAAGCTGGGCCTCAAACACCACGGCTCCGTCACCCCCGATTGCGTGGAGCTCGGTTTCGCCGACGGCAAGCTCACCTCCGCCAAGCCCGTCTATGGCGGCAACGCCCGCTCCATCTTCGCCTCCGGCGCAGCCATGCATTTCGCCGCCATCCGCGCCAAGGCCTTCGAGGCCGCCCCGCGCAACGATGGCCACCAGGGCGCCGTCCACAAGCTGGACGTCCACCTGGACCAGGCCAAGGTCAAGGTGAAGGTCACGGAGGTCAAGAAGCAGGAGTCCACCGGCATCCGCCTGGAGGATGCGGCGGTCGTCGTCTCCGGAGGCCGGGGCCTCGGCGGCCCCGAGCCCTTCAAGAAGCTGGAAGAGCTTGCCAAGATCCTGGGCGGCGCAGTGGGCGCAAGCCGCGCCGTCTGCGATGCCGGCTGGCTGCCCGCCACCTTCCAGGTGGGACTCACGGGCAAGACCGTCACCCCGGACCTCTACATCGCCGTCGCCATCTCGGGCGCCAGCCAGCACATGGCCGGCTGCTCCGGCGCCAAGACCATCATCGCCATCAACAAGGACAAGGACAGCAATATCTTCAAGGAGTCCCGCTACGGCGTCGTCGGCGATTGGAACGAGGTCCTTCCCTCGTTCATCGAGATGTGCCGGGAGCTCCGCGGCTCGTAGGAGTCATAGCTCACCCTCTCCTCTCGGCTCCGGCAGACCGGAGTCGAGTTCCTCTCCCGTCAAGGGCGAGGGGTGAGTTGAGCTGGAGCTAAGCGAATCAATAGTCCCCTCCCCCTTCTCTCCCCAGGCTTCCGAGCCGGGTGCGGGAGAGAATACAAGAGAGAGGGAGTAGAATGACGGTACAAGGGCGGAATCCTTTGACTCTCGGTGGAACTGGGGGATTATGGACGGCAACTTCCGCATAGACCTCGACGAGATCTTCAGCAACATCAAGTCGGCTGAAGTCCTCTGCCTGCATTTCCCCCTGCTCCGTAAGACCCTCATCTTCGACATGCGGTACGACGTGGAGGACCCGCCCGTTGTGAAGATCCTGCCCATGGCCAAGTCCGCGGAGGAGCGCTTCAAGAGCATCCGCCGCCTGCGCCCGCGCTTCCCCCAGCCGGAGAAGGCGGCCATCATCCCCTGGCCCAAGTACGTGGACAGCCTCCTGCGGCTCGGCGTCTGGGAAAAGCTCATCGAGCGCCTCACCGCCTCGGGCCACATCGGCGCCGTCTCCGCCTGCGACGCCGCCCTCAAGCAGCTCCGCGCCCTGGAGGCGGCCGAGCTGGCCTCCGCCATCACCGGCAACCAGTACCACACCATCTGGGAAAGCCCAAGACCGAAGCGGTAGGGGCTTTGTCCCAAAAGGTCGATTGAATTGTAGTTGTGCCCCCTCACCTCTCCCTCGACGGGGCGAGGGATGAGGTGTGACTCAGCACCAACTTCCACTTTCGAGGCAAGACCTTACATCAGGGTCTCCGTAGTTATACTTCGGTCCATCTTTTTGCCCCTTTCACGGTCCATACTCTGGTTTGATCGGTTGCGAGCGTTGCGTGGGCGGTCCGGTTTTTTGTTCAGGCTTTCCGTTTATCGCAGGCATGAGTCATTCGTCTCGGGCCGAGACTGCGAGGCTCTAACGCGCCAGGAATCGGGAGGGCGGCTGCTCCACCCTCTCTATCCTTGCGCTGCACGCCCTGGCAGGAGCCAGAGCTCGCCCACGGTGTCCCGAGCCGACGCGGCCCCGAAGCTACGGATGGAGCCGCAACGGTCAGGGCGCTCTTTCGAGCATGCACGGCGACTCGCGTCAGCCGGTCAACCTCGCATGTGAGCTATTGTTTTTTCACTTTCGCTTCCGGACCACGTTCGTGCACCTCATCTGTTCCGCACTTATCGTCCGCACCGAATCCGCCCACGCAACGATTTGGTTGCCCTTGCCATCACGAACCAGGGCGGCCGACCCTGGTCGCGGGGCAAAAAGAAAGGGAGGCGTCCCGACAAGCCGGAGGCGCACGCGCGCGTCCCCGACGATCGGTCCGCCTCCCCGGCTCTCTGTCCTGGCGAAGGCCTACATAGAAATGCATATCACATCATTTAGCATGATGTCAATAGCCGAAAGTGATTCCCAGGACGTTTCACATCCCGAACCGGGGGGCGCGTGCTCCGGTGCGACACTCGGAGTGAGGGCACGTGCCCCGCGCCCCTACACCGCCACGGCGTGCTGGGCGGCGCTGGCCGCGATGATCTTCTGCGCCAGGTGCGCAGGCACCGGCTCATAGTGGTCGAAGGCCATGGCGTAGACGCCCCGGCCCTGGGTCATGGAGCGCAGGGTGATGGCGTACTTCTGCATCTCCGCCAGGGGCGCCATCGCCTCGACCGTCGTATAGCCGCCCTCGGGGTTCATCCCCAGGACGCGCCCGCGCTTCGCGTTCAGGTCGCCCATCACGTCCCCGGTGGCGCTGTCCGGCACCGTGATCTTGAAGCTCATGATCGGCTCCAGGATCACCGGCGTCGCCTGCTGGATGCCCTTCTTGAGGCACTGGATGGCAGCGATCTGGAAGGCCATGCCCGATGAGTCCACCGGGTGCGACGAGCCGTCCGTGAGGACGACCTTCACGTCCACGATGGGATTGCCCGAAAGGGGCCCCTGGTGGACGGCCTCCATCACGCCCTTTTCCACCGCCGGGATGAACTCCTTGGGCACCGAGCCGCCGACGACTTTCACCTCGAAGGCGACGCCTGCGCCCCGGGGCTGCGGCTCGATCTCGAGGACGACGTGGCCGTACTGCCCGTGGCCTCCCGATTGCTTCCTGTGCCGGTACTCGGCCACGGTTTTGGAGGCGATGGACTCCCGGTACGGCACCCGCGGCACCGAGGTGAGGACGTCCACGCCGAACTTGCGCTTGAGCTTCTTCACCGCCACGTCTATATGGGCGTCTCCCTGGCTCCCCAGCACCGATTCGCCCGTCGCCGGGTCGCGGCTGAAGTGGAGGCTCGGGTCCTCCTCGACGAGCCGCGTGACGGCGGCGCCCATCTTGTCCATATCGGCCTTGGTCTTGGGGGCGATGGCGACGCTATAGATGGCCCCGGGGAAGGGCGGCATGGGGACCGCCACAGGCGATTCCCGGGCGCAGAGGGTCTCGCCGGTGCTGGTGTGCTGGAGCTTGGGTATCGCGCCGATGTCCCCCGCGCTCAGCTGGGCGATGGGCTCCTGGTGCTTGCCGCGCATGATGAACACCTGGCCGATGCGCTCCTGCTGGCCCTTGGCGGCATTCCACACCTGGGAATCGCTCTTCAGCACGCCGCTCACCACGCGCACATAGGAGAGCTTGCCCACATACGGGTCGGCGCTGGTCTTGAAGACGAGGGCCGCCGCCGGTCCCGACTTGGGCGATAAGGCGGCCTTCTTCCCGGAGCTTTCGACCTCCACGGCGGGACGCTCACCCGGCGACGGGGCGAACTTCCCCAGGAAATCGAGGGCCTCCCTGACGCCGATCTCCTTCAATGCCGCCGTGACCAGCACCGGGCAGAGCGTGCCCTTCAGGAGGCCGAGCTTCACGCCCCTCTGCAGGTCCTCCTGCTCCAGGCCGCCCTTCTCCAGGTACTTCTCCGTCAGGGCGTCGTCGGCTTCGGCGGCCACCTCGGTAAGCGCGTCGCGGAACTCGGCGAAGCGGGGGTCTTTCCCCAGGTCGGCCGGGTTGAGGAGGTTGGTGACGCCGCTGAAGGACTGCACCGCGCCCTGGGGGAGAAAGACGGGAACGCACTGGCGGCCCAGGCGGCTCTGGATGGCGGTCAGCGTGCGGAAGAAGTCGGCGTTCTCACGATCCATCTTGTTGACGACGATGAGCCGGGGGAGACCTGCGGCTTCGGCCTTCTTCCAGAAGGCCTCGGTGCCGACCTCGACGCCGTCCACGGCGCTGACGACGATGGCGGCGCAATCGGCGGCGGCGATGCCGGAATGGGCGTCGCCGGAGAAATCGGCGTAGCCGGGGACGTCTATGAGGTTGAGCTTGACGCCGGCCACCTCACAAGGAGCGATGGCGAGGCTGACGCTGGTGCGCCGCTCGATCTCTTCCTGCTCGTAGTCGGCGGTGGTGGTGCCCTCTTCCACGCGGCCCATGCGGGAGATGACGCCGGAGGTGTGGAGCATGGCCTCGGCGAGCGTCGTCTTCCCGGCACCGCCGTGAGAGAGCAGGACGACATTCCTGATGGCATCGGTTGCGTAAACCTGCATAGCGGTACGCCTCCTTCCAGGAATCGGGAGAGGGATTGTAGCCCTCCGGGCAGAAGGGTTCAAGATGAAGGGGAATTACGTCGTTTTGCGACAGGGGAGGGGAACCTAACCCCTAACCCCTTCCCTGAGAGTGGTTCCGGCAGACCGGAATCTTCGAAAGGGGCATTTCGCTTGTGTGGGCGGAGGCGTTCGCAATAGCCAGAGAGGCAATTAGCTGAACTTGCAGAGGAAACTGCAATAAATGGCGAAGCGTCTCGCACATCCTTGGACGAGAAGCAAGAGGAAGAGGGGACGACCTACCCCCTAACCCCCTCCCTGAGAGTGGTTCCGGCAGACCGGAATCTTCGAAAGGGGCATTTCGCTTGTGTGGGCGGAGGCGTTCGCAATAACCAAGGGGGCCTACGATGAAAGTGGGAGGGGGCTGACAGGTGGTAGGCTTATGCGCACGATGCGAAGGGCAAGTTTGAGGAAAGTCGTCTGGGGGTTGCTGTTGGCGCTGGGGATCGTCTTCCTGGGGGGCGATAGCCTCTTTGCCGGGGACGCCATCCTACAGACCTCGAAGCGGCACACGTTCGATGTGCCGGGGTGGGAGATCGAAAACTTCCCGAGGAAGTGGCTGCACCTGGCGGCGGAGTTTGGGCGGACCGGAGAGACGGAGGCATCACGCATCGCGAAGGTGAAGTCGTACTTCGCGCTGACGGAGCGCATCAACGAGGTGGAGTTCCGGCTGAACCAGGCGAAGGCGGGCTTCTTCAAGGATGAGGATGTCGTCGCGCTGGAGGCCGAGCTGAAGGAGAAGCGACGCCGACAGGGGAAGTTGGTGGCGGATGTGGAGGAGACGCTGGAGGGGATGCTCACGAAGGAGCTGAAGGAGGCGAAGGTCTATCGCAATTTCCTGTGGACGCGCCTCTTTTGGCCGCCGGTGGATATCCGCCTGGAGACGCTGCCGAAGACGCTGGTGGTTTCGCGCCGGGACCGCATCGAGCTGGTGAAGACGCGCCTGCTGGACCCGCATATCTCGTTCGAGGAGATGGAGGCGCTGGAGGCGAAGCTCGACCGCCGGAACGTCTCGACGCTGGTGGAAAACATCGGCGGCGTGGCGACGTACCCGGCCTTCGTGAGCGGCGACTATTCGCTGCGGCAGGCGCTGACCACCGCGGCCCACGAGTGGACGCACCACTATCTCTTCTACCATCCCCTAGGGCGCGCCTATTGGGACTCGGGGGAGCTGACCACGATCAATGAGACGGTGGCGGACATCGTGGGGCGGGAGATCGGGCGTGCGGTCTACAAGCGCTACTTCGCGACGCCGGAGGAGATTCGCCAGATGGAGATGGAGGACCTGGAGCGCGCGAGGCCGCCTGCGACGCCGGACCCGAACGTCTTCGACTTCCGGTCGGCGATGCAGGAGACGCGGCTGACGGCGGAGCGTCTCCTGGGGGAGGGGAAGATCGAGGAGGCAGAGGCATACATGGAGGGGCGGCGGGAGCTCTTCGCGCAGCACGGGTATTTCTTCCGGAAGCTGAACCAAGCGTACTTCGCCTTCCACGGCAGCTATGCCGATTCGCCCGGGTCGGTGAGCCCGATCGGCGGGCAGCTGGCGGCGGTGCGCAAGGGCTACGACGACGTGGGCGGCTTCCTGCGCCATGTGGCGGACTACACGAAGGCGCGGCAGCTGGAGCGGGACTCGGGGGAGGGAGGATAAGGAGGGGAGCGAGGGGGCAGCGTTGCAGCTGTATGCATCGAGATTGAAGACTACGACCGAGAATCGAGAGACACCCACACAACCTTGGAATGCAGCCACCGCCAGAATCTTACGTACAATGGGTCGAGCGAAATGCCGAATCGGCCTGTCCAAATTGAAGTGGGTCAGTACAGTTTTTGTCTTTGATCCAGATGATAAGTTTGTTACCACCTTTCAGCCAGGACTTAACGGGGTTCATCACCTCCTGGACACTGGTAACCTAGGAGGAGGTGATTGAACGTGTCTATTGATAACATTAAGACGTTAATAAAGGATTTCGTTGAAGTCCGAATTCCAGTTGAGGTTTTGACCTGCCCCCAGACTTTGTACCACTCGCTATGTTAGTCCGGCGGAACTGCTGAACGCCAGTCGTGGCAACATCGCCTCAGGCGCTGGCGGGCGGTAGCCGAGGGCGCTGTGGGGCCGGACCTCGTTGTAGATTCGCCTCCACTGTCCGAGGAGCACCTC
>VGPF01000045.1 GCA_016875535.1 Chloroflexota bacterium | reverse complement strand
CCCGTCACGGCGCTCCCCGGCGGCGCAGCCGGCGGCACCGCCTTCGGCGGTCGCGGCGCGGCCCTCATCCAGAGCGGCGGCAACCCGCTCTCCCTCCTCCGGGATGGCCTCTCCGTCCAGTCCACCATCGTTGTGAACCAGGTCACTGATGTGGTCATGGTTCCGGCGCGCGCCCTCTCCGGCAACGCCGCCAACCGCATCGTGAAAGTCGTCAAGGCCGATGGCACTCGCGAAGACCGCCCCGTCCAGACCGGCCTCACCGATGGCACCAATACGCAGATCGTCACCGGCCTGGAAGAAGGCGAGAAGATCGCCGTCCCGGCCCGCGGCGGAGGCGCCCGCACCACCACCGGCACCGGCGGCGGCCAGCAGTTCCCCGGCGGCGGGCAGATCTTCATCCAGCAACCTGCCTTCGCTCCGCGATAGACGCCTGCCATGACGCAATCCGCGCAGCAATCGCTCATCACCATAGACCAAGTCACCAAGACTTATCGTCTTGGAAAGCTTGATGTCCAGGCCGTCCGCGGCGTCTCGCTCTCCATCCGGAAGGGCGAGATGGTCGCCATCGTCGGCGCCTCAGGCTCAGGCAAGTCCTCCTTCATGAACATCCTCGGCTGCCTGGACCGTCCGACCTCCGGCAAGTACTACTTGGACAGCCACGATGTCGGCAAGATGAACGATAACGCCCTCGCCAACATCCGCCGCGATAAGATCGGCTTCGTCTTCCAGCAGTTCAATCTGCTTCAGCGCATGAGCGCGATTGATAACGTCGCCCTCCCGCTCATCTACGCCAATGGCAAAGCCCGCCGCGCCCGTGCCGTGGAAGCCCTGGAGCGCGTCGGCCTCGGCAAACGCGGCAAGCACCGCCCCGTCGAGCTCTCCGGCGGCGAGCAGCAGCGCGTCGCCATCGCTCGCGCCCTCATCAACAAGCCCTCCCTCGTCCTCGCCGATGAACCCACCGGCAACCTCGATTCCCGCGTCGGCGCGGAGATCCTCCGGCTCTTCCAGGAGCTCCATGATAAGGAAGGTATGACCCTTGTCTTCGTTACCCACGACCCGGCGGTGAGCGCCATCTCGCCGCGCGTCGTCACCTTCAAGGACGGCCTCATCATCAGCGATGAAGTGAAAGGGAAGGCGGCCGTATGAGCCCCATCGAAAGCTTCCGACTGGCCTTCTGGGCCCTGATCTCCAATAAGCTTCGCACCTTCCTCACCCTCCTCGGCATCGTCATCGGCGTCGGGGCCGTCATCGCCGTCATGGCTATCGGCAAAGGCACGAACCAAAGCATCGAAGAGCAGATCACCCGCGTCGGCACCAACCTCATCTTCGTCCGCCCCCAGGCGCAGACGAATCAAGGCGTGCGCGGCCAGGTGGGCACGGGTCAGACCCTCACCCTGCAAGACGCCTACGCCCTTCAAGATCCCTCGCTCGCGCCGGACGTCGTTTCCGTCGCGCCGGAAGTGAACACCGTCGGCCAGGCCCGCGCCTCGAACCAGAACGTCTTCGCCCGCATCACCGGCACCACGCCTCCCTACGCCGGCATCCGCGATGCCACCCTTGTGGACGGGCGCTTCATCGAGGACCAGGACGTCACCTCGCGGTTGCTCGTCGCCGTCCTTGGCAGCAACATCTCCCAAACCCTCTTCGGTGATCAGAGCCCCGTCGGCCAGTTCGTCGTCATCAACAACCGCCAGTTCCAGATCATCGGCCTGCTCAAGGCCAAGGGCGGCACCGGCCAGGGCGTCACCGACGATGTCATCATCGCGCCCATCACCACCGTGCAGACGCGCCTCATCTCACAGCGCACCGCCCAGGGCACGGAGTCCGTCCAGAACATCAACGTCAAGGCCGTCAGCAACAAGCGCATCGAAGCCGCCAAAACCCAGGTCACCGAGATCCTGCGCGAGCGTCACAAGGTCACCACCACCGACGACTTCGTCCTCACCAGCCAGGAAGACCTCATCCAAGCGCGCCAGGAAGTGAACAACGTCCTCACCGTCTTCCTGGGCGCCATCGCGGGCATCTCCCTCCTCGTCGGCGGCATCGGCATCATGAACATCATGCTCGTCTCCGTCACCGAGCGCACGCGGGAGATCGGCATCCGCAAGGCCGTCGGCGCCAAGCGTCGCGATATTCTCTCCCAGTTCCTCACGGAGGCAACGCTCGTCAGCTTCGGCGGCGGCGGCATCGGCATCGCCGCAGGCTGGGGCGCCTCGAAGCTCCTCGAGAATCTCACGCTGAACGGTCAGCCCATTGAGACCGTCTTCACCGCCGGCATCGCCGGCCTCGCCGTCGGCGTCGCCGTCGCCATCGGCCTCTTCTTCGGCATCTACCCCGCCGTCCGCGCCTCTCGCATGGACCCCATCGAAGCCCTCAGGCACACCTAGGCCTTCGGGACTTGCACCAGGTTGTTTCTGCAATTCCCGCGTCGCTTCCGTAGGGGCTGGCCTTCCCGCAGGGCTCCGATTCTATCGGAGAGGCCAGCCCTTCCCATCGGGCGCACCACGCGCCCTTACCCTCTCCCAGCTCTGATTTATCGGAGAGTCCGGGAGCGCCATTCTGATGGCGTGCGCTCATTCCGATGAGCAACGAGAGGGCCAGTAGTTAGGTCGTTTCCGCCTGCGCCGGGCAAAACGCTATCCAGCCCAACATGCGTTAGCCCAAAGGATGCCTGGAATCGCCTCCAGGCCTGCGAACAGCCGCGACCGCTGATTTAGCGGTAACGCGCTACGTGCGATGCGCCGTTGTTGATCGGCTCGTTCAGGTACACGTCACCATTGCGGATCTTGATGTTGAAGCCGCAATCGGGGACCGTGCAGACCCAAGCCTTGTAATGGATCGGCGCGCCCTGGCTGCCAAAATCAGACAGCGGCACAAGATCGCCTCGGCCGCACTTTTGACACTTCGGAAAGTCCATCGGACACCTCACTCCCCACGCAATTCACAGTTGTGAAATTAGACACAAAGTATACCAAATCCCGCTCCGGTAAGCAACTAGCCCGCCAGCCTATGCCCGGAAAGCGCGGTATAGACCGACCCCCCAGCTTGAAGTTCGCTTCTATAAAGAACAAGCTTCGCCACTCCCTGGGCAAGCGGCTCCCTAGGGAGCTCCACCCGCGCCAACAGCCGCTCCAGGTCTATCGGCCGCGCCCCGTTCTCCAACCGCCCCAGCGTCACATGCGGATGGAAGGGCTTCCCCTCCGTTGGAAAGCCCAGCGGCGCCACGGTTCGCTCCACAGCCTGCTTCATCTCCTCCAGCGCGCTCACCTCGCCCGCCAGCCCCAACCAGACCACCCGCGCCCTCCGCATCGTCGGGAACCCGCCCACACCCTCGATCTCCAGCCGGAACGGCCGCGCCGCCCCCGCGGCTTGGGCAACAGCCTCGCTCACCTGGGGGATCGCGGTCGAGGGCACATCACCCAGGAACTTCAGTGTCACATGCGTCCCTTCGGCGCGCGTCCACCGCACCGGCAGGCGCTCCGCGCGGCGCAGGCGCTCCTGCACCTCCGCGATCCGACGGCGGACCGCTTCGCCGAACTCGATGGCGATGAAGGCTCGAATGCTCTGCATGGCTCTCCTGCCCCTTGCGCCGCTATCGTTATAATACCTCCGTCAGCCTCGGGCAGCCTCGGGCGATTAGGAGGAGTGATGGCACAAGCAAAGCTCGTCAAATCCGGGAACGACCGTATCCTCTTCGGCGTCTGCGGCGGCCTCGCCGAATACTTCGCTGTAGACAGCGTCTTCGTCCGCCTCGCCTACATCGTCCTCGCCCTCCTCATGCCTCGCCTCAAGGAACCCCAGTACGATCCCGCCGACTCGATCCGGCAAAACATCCAAGGCATCCCAAGCGATACCGCGGAGGCGGGCCGCCGCATCGGCAGCGTCATCCGCGGCGAAAGGCCGGAGGGCCAACACCCCGAGCCTGTGATGGAAAGGGCCGAGTCTCGACGCACCGCCGTCGGCATCATCCTTATCCTCATCGGCGTCATCATCCTCATCGTGAACTTCGGCGTCCTCGGCTGGTTCAACGGCGCGATCTTCTGGCCAGTCCTCCTCATCGCCGTCGGCTTCGGCCTCCTCGCCATCAGGGTAAAAACCTCGTAACCCGGTTACGAAAGGCCGCCGCCCGTCGCATACGCGCCGCGCCCCACGTATACTCTTCCCGCGCCTCCAGGCTCCGCTGAAGGAGTGACCATGCAGCTGGAAACCCTGCTCTTTGAAACGCACGACCACAAGGCCGTCGTCACCCTTAACCGGCCCGATAGGATGAACGCCCTCAGCCGCCAGATGAGCGAAGACCTCTTCACCGCATTCAGCGAAGTGAAGAGCAACCCGGACATCTGGGTCGCCATCCTCACCGGCGCGGGCGAAAAGGCCTTCTCCGCAGGCGCGGACCTCAAGGAAAGCTCGGAGGACCGCAAGCGCGGCGCGACCCCAAACTTCGCTCCTTCCCGTCCCGTCGGCGGCTTCCTCAAGAACTTTCTCCTTTGGAAGCCCACCATCGCCGCCATCAACGGCTTCGCCCTCGGCGGCGGTTTGGAGATGGCCCTCGCCTGCGATATCCGCATCGCCGCCGATCACGCGCGCCTCGGCCTTCCCGAGGTGAAGTGGAGCCTCATCGCCGCCGCGGGCGGCGTCTCCCGCCTGCCGCGCAGCATCCCTCGCGCCGTCGCCATGCGCATGGTCCTCACCGGCGAGCCCATCACCGCGCAGCAGGCCCTCCAGTGGGGCCTCGTCACAGACGTCGTGCCGCTCAAGGACCTCCTTCCCCTGGCGCATCGCCTCGCCGATACCATCTGTCAGAACGCGCCCCTCGCCGTTCGCACCGCCAAGGAGGCCGTCTCTAAGGGCCTTGAGATGAGCCTGGAGACCGCCCTTGTCCACGAGGAGGAATACGTGAAACGACTGGTGGCGACCGAAGACTTCCTCGAAGGTCCCCGCGCCTTCGCGGAGAAGCGCAAGCCCAACTTTAAGGGCCGCTAACTATGCCTGAAAGAGCCGCAAAACGCGTCACTGCCGTCGAAGCCGTCCGCGCCCTTCCCGCCAGGGGCCGCCTCCTCTTTCCAACTTCCTGCGGCGTCACCCTCTCGCTCCTGGAGGCCATCGAAAGCGAGCGCGACCGCTTCGATGATCTGCACCTCTACACCGGCATCATGTTCGCCGATCCGCCGCTCCTCAAACACGTCGGCGGGAATATCAAGCTCACCACCTGGCACGTCATGCCTCCCACGCAGAAGCTCGTGGACGACGGCCGCGCCGAGCACCTGCCATTGCGGCTCTCTCAGGTGCCGCGCGTTTTCGGCCAACGCGGCGAGGTCCCCATAGACGCCCTCTTCATCCAAGTCTCGCCTCCCGATGAACAAGGCCTCGTCAGCCTCGGCCTGGAGGTCGGCCCCTGCATTGACCTCGTCAAACAGACCAGGCTCGTCATCGCCGAAGTGAACAGACAGACGCCGCGCACCCTGGGGGATTCCCTCGTCCACATCAGCGATATTGACTTCCTCGTGGACGCCGACTATCCGCCTGTGGAATACCGCCAGGCCTCCATCGGCGATGTGGAGAAGAAGATCGCGGGCTACGTCGCCGACCTTATCCCCAACGGCTCCACGCTCCAGATGGGCATGGGCGCCGTTCCGGAGGCGCTTATCAACTTCCTCAGCGCCAAGCGCGATCTCGGCATCCATTCCGGCATCATCACGGACGCCTTCATCCCCCTCATAGAAAACGGCGTCTTCACCAGCGCGCGCAAAACGATAGACACGGGCAAGATCGTCACCGGGGAAATCTTCGGCGGCCCCGCCATCTTCAAGTACGTCCAAAACAATCCGCGCATCCACATGGCCTCCGTCGCCTATGTGCAGAACCCAATGGTCGTGCGCCGGCTGGAGAACTTCGTCAGCGTCAACTCCGCTGTCGAGATAGACCTCACCGGCCAGGTGAACGCCGAGAGCGTCGGCGGCAGGCAGATCAGCGGCCTCGGCGGCCAGTTCGATTTCATCGAAGGCGTTCTGCATTCTCCCAACGGCATCTCCATCTTCGCCCTGCCGGCCACCGCCGCCAGGGGAAAAGTCTCCCGCATCGTCGCGCGCCTCGGCGAAGGGGCCGTCGTCAGCACGCCGCGCTACTGCACCGATTACGTCGTCACCGAATACGGCGTCGCCCGGCTCAAGGGCAAGACCCTGCGTCAGCGCGCCGAAGCCCTCATCGCCATCGCCCACCCGAACTTCCGCGATGCGCTGAGTAACGCCCTCTCCCGTCCAAAGCCCTCTAGAGGCGAATGATGCCGAAGAACAAACGCTTTATCGTGAACGATCGGGCCGCCATCACCGGCATCGGCCAGACGGCCTTCTCCTCCGGCCTCAACCGCAGCACCATGGACATGGCCGCCGAAGCCATCCTCAAGGCCATCGCCGATGCGGGGCTAAAGCCCAAGGACATAGACGGCGTCTCCAAATACAGCTTCGGCCTCCAGGAGGAGACGGAGAACCATCTCTTCCAGGAAATCGGCCTCGGCAACTTCGGCTTCTACGCGGAGCAGGCCCACGGAGGCGGCGCCTACGCGGCGGTCATCAGCACCGCCGCCCTCGGCGTCGCCTCCGGCATGGCGGACCACGTCATCTGCTTCCGCTCCCGCGCCCGCGGCCGCAAGTCCGTCTTCGGCCCGGGCCGCGATCAGGGCGGCCGCCCCTGGGAGAAAGTCAGTCAGCGCATCACCGGGCGCGGGCAGTATCACGTCCCCTTCGGCCTCATGAGCCCGGTGCAGGAGATGGCCTGCATCGCCCGGCGCTACATGCACGACTACGGCGTCACGGAGGACCACTTCGCCAACGTCGCCATCGCCATGCGCAAGCACGCCGTCGCCAATCCCCTCTCGGTGATGGGCAGCCGCGGGCCCATCTCCCTGGAGGACTATCGCCAATCGCGCTGGATCGCCGAGCCGCTCCGCCTCTACGATTGCTGCATCGAAACCGATGGCGCGACCGCCGTCGTCGTCTCCCGCGCCGATCTCGCCGGGCGCATGCGCCGCAAGCCCGCCCTCATCCACGCCTTCGCCCAAGACACCAAGCCCGCGCACTACACCCTCTCCGATTGGTGGCGCTGGGACCGCGACGCCATGGCCCTGGAGTTGGGCAGGCGCCTCTGGGCCAATTCCGAGCTGAAGGCCAAGGACATCAAGGCCGCCTTCCTCTACGACCACTTCACGCCCATGGTCCTTCTCGCCCTGGAGGATCTGGGCTTCTGCAAGCGCGGCGAAGGCGGCGCTTTCTCGGAGAAGGGTGCGCTGGAAGGGCCTCATGGACGCCTGCCCGTCAACACCAACGGCGGCCAGCTTTCGGAGGCCTTCATCCACGGCTTCAACAACATCAACGAGGCGGTGCGCCAGATACGCGGCACGTCCACCACCCAGGTCCCCAACTGCAACGCCGTCCTCGTCGCCGCCGCCGCCAGCGACCCGACCGGCGCATTCATCCTCCGGAGCGAATGATATGACCCAGCCAGGCGGAAAATACGGGCCCCTCGCCGCGCTCCCGCTCCCGGAGCCGGGCTGGGACAACTACAAGTTCTGGGACTATTGCAAACAGCACAAGCTCTATCTCCAGCGCTGCGCCAAGTGCCGCAACTACTGGTACTACCCGCGCCCTCTCTGCCCGGTGGACCAGTCCCGCGAAATGGTCTGGACCAAGATGAGCGGCAAGGGGAAGGTCTGGACCTTCACCATCGCCCACCACCCCGTCCTGCCCGCCTTCGCCAAGGACGTCCCGCTTCCCGTCGGCGTCATCAAGCTCGATGAGGGCAAGGTCTACATGGCCGGCAGGCTCATGAACGTCAAGCCCCAGGACGTCCGCATCGGCATGCCTGTCAAAGTCACCTGGTTCGACGCCTCAGAGGACATCTCCCTCCCCTATTGGACCCCGATTCGCAGGTAGGGGCGCGGAGCTTGCCCTGAGTCCCTCAAAGGGGCACGCGCCCCTGGTGCTACACCCCTCGGCGATTCGGCGCCCAGATCACCTTGTGGATCTGCAGCGAAAGCCTCGCGTTCGGCGCGTCCGACTTCACCCACTCGGCCAATTCCGCCGGGTTCACCTGATCCCACGCCGGGGAGAACAACACCGCTGCTCTCGTCGGATGCTTCCTCAGCACATCAAGCGCGAAGTCAAAATCCCTGCGACTGGCCACGACGAATTTCACCTGGTCGCATCCGCGCAATCGGGCCAGCTCACCGTACTTGTTGTGGCGCTCCATGACGGAGCCGGGGCACTTGATATCCATCACCCACGAATCCACGGGCGCATCCATCGGCAGCGCATACCCGCCCGAAGTCTCCACCGCGATGAAGTAGTCCCGTTGCTTCAGCGCCTTCGCCAGCTCCTTGAACTCCCTCGGCTGCGCCAGCGGCTCTCCCCCAGTGATGCAGGCATGCTTCGCAGGCCACTTCGCCGCCGCGCCCAGCACTGCCTCCAGCGCCATCTCCTCGCCGCCCTTCGGGTCCCACGTATAGACCGAATCGCACCAGGTGCATCGGAACGGGCACCCTTGCAGGCGCACGAAGACCATCGGCACGCCGGCATAGACGCCCTCGCCCTGGATCGAATAGAAAATCTCGCTGATGCGCATAACCACCCCAGGATAGAGCCGCGCGCACCCCCGGTCAATTGTCCCCGCGCACGCAGCCTAGCGGAGGGTGCGCGGAGCCTTCCAGCGCTACACGAGGGAAAATAACCCGAACGCCTTCTTTTCTCCTCCTGAAGACCGACTAAAAAAGGCCCGCGTCTCGCGAACGCAATTTGCCGCAATCAACAAAGCGTCCCTCTCTCCTGGGAGAGGGATGCGAGGGAGAGGTCTTGCCTATTGCGCTCTTGACAATAGTGCTTATACTGAAATCGTAGGGGTGCGGTCGGCACTGCAGAGCCCGCCGCGCTGCTGCCGGGAGCCCGGGAGATCCGGTCGCCCGTTATCCAGACGGCCGTCATGGCGGAGGTGGCGGAGGGCGTCCTTCCCTCACGGGAAGGGCTGAGGGATAAAACACGGAACGGCCGGAGCGCGATCAGGCGCCGGGCGTCGGACGGGAGCCTATGCTCCCACCCGCTCCTCCTTGCGCCCTGCTCCCCTTCTCCCTTCCAGAAGACCCAGCTCAGAACCCGCACCCCATGCCGCCATCGCCATACCTGGTGCAACCTCACCAAAGGAGTACTCATCGCGGCAAATCCTGCATGGAAAGGTGACCGAAGAGCACCTTCTCCTCGCCTTCCTCACCCTCGATGGAAGAGAGCCTGCGCTGAGTCCATCGAAGTGAACCCGAGCGAAGCCCGGGAGGAGAGGGTGATGCTCCGGTCTGTTTCCCCGGCAGGTGAGGGAGACGCATGTCCCCTCCGGACATCCGTGGCGCCGTCGCACCCCTGTGGACCCCTCAGGAGAGCCCCCTGCACGATAGGGAGCTGCCACCTCTTGCGGTAGGAGCGACGCACGTACGGGGCGTGTCCGCGACCCCATCCTTCAAACCCGTCGCCCCATGGGTCGGAAACGGGGCGACGCCGTGCCTCGAGCCGTCAACGCAGGCTCGCCGCCCGGCGCTCTTGAAGCTGCGGAAGATGGGCTCCGGCCATCGTGCCGGGATGCCGTCTGGATAACGGGTTCACAGCCTGCGTTCGCACATATTCGTCCGCCGTCCCGCGGGCGCATGCCTCCGCGCACCCTCCGGAACCCTCCCCCATTTGACGCCTACTCGTCTCGCCGCTATCGTCTCTCCAGTTGCCCGCGAAAGGAAAGCGATGCGCCCAAATAAGGTCAAAGCCCTCTGGCGTGCCGGGAAGCCTGCCCTCGTCGGCTGGATGAGCATCGCCGACACCTACGCCGCCGAAGTGCTGGCCAACACCGGCTTAGACGCCCTCGTCCTCGATACGCAGCACGGCATGGGCATCGGCCCCGATCGCGCCGCCGCCTGGCTCCAGGCCGTCAGCTCCACGGAGACCGTCCCCATCGTGCGCGTCCCTTGGAATGAGCCCGCCTACGTCCAGTGGGTCCTGGACGCCGGGGCCTACGGCGTCATCATTCCCCTGGTGGGCACCCGGGAAGAAGCGGCCAAGGCGGCGGGCGCCTGCCGCTATGCGCCCCTGGGCTACCGCAGCGTGGGACCCAACCGCGCCCGCTACTACGCCGGGGCCGATTACCTCCAGCGCGCCAACGAGGAAATCATCTGCCTGGTGATGATCGAAGACATCAAGGCTGTGGACCGCCTGGACCAGATCGCCTCCGTTCCCGGGATAGACGGCCTCTACATCGGCCCCTGGGACCTGGCGATGACGATGGGCGTTGACCCGACGACCTACGCGAAGAACGAGGCGCACGCCGCAGCCTGCGCCAAAGTGCTCGAGGCGGCCAAGCGGCACAAGCTTGTCCCCGGCACGCACGTCAATTCCCCGGAAGAAGCCCTCCACCGATTCAAGCAGGGCTTCCTCTTCTCGCCGATCACCACGGACACGGGAAGCCTGGGGAAGGGCGCGGCTTCAGCCCTCAACCTCGTCCGCTCCGGCCTGGGGAGATAGGCCGGCGGCGGTAAGAGAGCCAAGAAAGAAAGGTACTATCTCCCGGTGTGCTTCGGCTTCCGCTTCTCCAGGAAGGCCGCCACGCCCTCGCCGTGGTCGCGGGAATCGCGGCAGACGCGGTTCGCCATGATCTCGTCGTGCACCGCCGCCGCCAGGTCTGAATCGAGGCCCTTGTACATGTTGCGCTTGGAGTAGCCCAGGGCCATCGGCGGCAAGTCCGCCATCGCGCGCGCCATCTCCATCGTCTTCGGCATCAGCTCCTCGTGGGGAACCACCTGGTTCACCAGGCCGATCTCCCTGGCCTCCTGCGCGCCGATGACCTTCGCCTGCAGGACAAGCTCGCACGCTTTCGCGATGCCCACCAGGCGCGGTAGATTGTAGGAGCCGCCGAACTCAGGCGTGAGCCCCATGCGCGCGAAGGTCGGCCCGAACTGCGCCTTCTCGGAGGCGATGCGGATATCGCAGGCGACGGCCACCGTGAAGCCGAGCCCGATGGCAGGGCCGTTCACCGCTGCGATGGTGGGCGCCGAGATGTTGCGGAAGGCGACGGCGATGCGCTCTAACTGCACCTGGTCTATCGCCACCACCTGGTAGCCCTTGCGCTTTGATTCATCGTAGGCCGCCTTGAAGGCGTCCACGTCCGCGCCGGAGGAGAAGCCCTCACCCGAGCCTGTGATGACGATGACGCGCACCTCCGGGTCAACATCGGCGGCGCTCACGGCCTCCCAGGTCTCCAGCAGCATCTCGTTCACAAAGGCGTTTCGCTTGGCAGGGCGGTTGAAGGTCAGCGTGAAGATGCCGTCCTTCTTCTCCGTCAGGATATGCTGTGGACTCATGGGGGTCTCCGTGTGTGGACTGCCCGGCGATTGTAAAACCGCCGGTGCGGTAATTCAATGTCGGCGGATGCGTTCGGTGCTACAATGTCCGCGCCCAATCGGCAGACCACCTCAGGAGGCGACTCGTGGACGAAGCAGCCAAGAAGACCGTATTGCGCATGATCCCCTACGGCATGTTTGTGCTGACCAGCCGCAACAAAGACGGCAGCGATGTCAGCACAGGCACCGTCAACTGGGTCACCCAGGCGTCCTTCCAGCCGCCCCTGGTGGCCGTCGGCGTGAAGGGCGATTCTTCCACCCACGCGCACATCAAAGAGTCGGGCGTCTTCGCCATCAACGTCGTCGGCAAGGACCAAGTGAACATGGCCTTCACCTTCTTCAAGACGCAAAAGCCCCAGGGCGATACGCTGGGCGGCGAAAAGTTCGAGAAGGGCAAAGGCACGGGCTGCGCCCTCCTCCTCAGCTCGCCCTCCTGGTGGGAGTGCAAGGTGGTGGGCGAACTGGCCAAGGGCGACCACACCCTTTTCCTGGCGCAGGTGGTGGAGGCGGGCGTCCGCCGCGAGGACCAGACGATCCTCATGCGCGACCACAAACTGAACTACGGCGGCTAGACGAAACACCGCATACACGAGGCCAAAGGGAGGACGAATGCCCTCCCTTTTTCATTGCGCCGTATACTACGGCGCACAACTCTTTCCCGGGGTGCGCAATGGAGAACATCGGCTATCGCAAAGAGGGACACATCGTCACCATCACGCTGAACCGCCCTGAAAAGCTCAACGCCCTCGATCCGGCGATGGCCCGCGCCCTCGCCCAGGCGTGGATAGACTTCCAGGGCGACGGCGATGCGCGCGCCGCGATCCTCACGGGCGTGGGTCGCGGCTTCTGCGCCGGGATAGACATGCGCAACCGCCTGGAGCGCGCCGAGGCCGGACTTCCCGGCACCGCCGTCTCCGCCCACGATCTCCCTGATCTCTATCTTAAGTTCCACCAGTGGGGACTGCCGGGCGTGAAGAAGCCCGTCATCACCGCCGTCAACGGACTCGCCTCGGGCATCGGCTTTCACCTGGTGCTGATGTCCGACCTGCGCATCGCGGTGGAGAGCGCCACCTTCTCTCTGCCGGAGGTGAAGGTGAGCATCATGGGCGGCAGCCACCGCCTTGCGCTCCAGGGGATCCCCCTGGCCGTGATGCAGCAGCTCGTCCTCACCGGGGAGCCCATCACGGCGAAGCGCGCCTACGAAGTGGGCCTCCTCAACAAGGTCGTCCCGCCGGACGCGCTGATGGATGAGGCGATGGCCCTGGCAAAGCACATCGCGAAGCAGCCGCCCCTCTCCGTCTCCTACAACAAGCTCGCCACCTGGAAGGCCGTGGCCCTTGCGGACCAGATGGCCGATTACCTGGTGCTCCAGTGGACGGCGGAGCTGATGAAGACGGACGACCACAAAGAGGCGCTGAACGCCTTTCTGGAGAAACGCGAGCCGGACTACAAGGGGCGCTAGAAGGGCTCGTTCTGCCCCGGCGGGCGGTCATAGCCCTGGGACGGCGGCTGGCCCTGCTGCTGTTGCTGCTGCGGGGGCGGCCCCTGGCCCCCGCCGCCGCGCCGCCCGCGATAGCGCCGCCTGCGCCCGGCTCCTCCGGGCGGCGGTCCTCCCGATGGCCCGCCGACGGCGCCGCTCTGCTGGCTCTGGGGCTGTTGCTGCTTGCGCCCCGTCACCCACAGCTCGTAGAAATAGTCGCGGTCAAAGGTCTGCCGGTCGTCGCAGATGTGCGCCAGGTCGGATGAAAGGTTGTTGGGGAATGCCGCCACTTCCACATGCTTCCCGGTGTTCTTCACCTTCTGCACCGCGTAGCTGAAGTCGCCGTCGCCGCTCACCAGGATCGCGACGTCGTAGCGATTCTCCCAGGCGTACTGCAGGAGGTCCGTGGCCAGCATGATGTCCACGCCCTTCTCCACCAGCTGCTCCCCGCGGTACTTGCTGGTGCCCAGGCGAACCTCCAGGCGCGGAACGGCGTAGAGGCTGGCGAGGAATTTCTGCTGTTCCTGGTAGGCCGGGCCTCTCCGCTCCGGGTCCTGCAGGATGTTGTAGTAGTAGGCCCGGTAGAGGTGGCGCCCCTTGGTCAGCTTGGTGATAAAGGCGTTGAAGTCCAGGTCGGCGCGGTTGCAGTTCTCTTCAAGACTGTGGTAGAGGTTGCTGCCGTCTATGAAGATGCAGACTCGTTCCCTTGTATCCACCAGATATGCTCCGTATGCGCAAGATAGCTAGCTTCAGATATAGGCTAACGAAGGCCATGATAGCACGTTTTTCCCTTCAGAGGCCCCTCCGGACACGGGGGAGCGATTCATTGACCGTGACCCGGGCAGGGGCGTATGATATCCAGGTGTGGCGTCTGTAGCGACGGAACGACTGGAGGTTCGCGATGCGCATCGGCTGGGTAGAAGGCCTCATCATCTTCGGCATCTTGATCTTCCTTTTCGGCGCGACGAAGCTGCCCGCCATGGGACGCGCCATCGGCCAGAGCATCAAAGAGTTCAAGAAAGGCGTGCGCGACGCCGATGACGAGAAGGCGGAGAAGTCCGCAACGACTGCTGCGAAGACCACCAGCGACGAGAACAAGAAGATCACGCAGCACTAAGCTCTCACAACACGGCTTCTCTCAAGAACCCCTCGGCGTCATACGAGGGGTTCTTTCTTTTTCCCGGCTACGCGGCAGGCAGGGGCTTCCCCCGCCAGGCGAAGCGCGAGAGCAGGATGCCCACCTCGTAGAGGACGATGAAGGGCCCGGCCACGAGCGCTTGGTTGATCGGGTCGAAGGTGGGCGTGATGACGGCGCCGAGGACCACCGCGATGACGATCCAGGGCCTGCGGAAGCCCGTGTACGACTTAGGCGTGGTGATGCCCAGGAGCGAGAGGAAATACATGACGAAAGGAAGCTCGAAGGAGACGCCCATCCAGAACATCAGCGCCACCACCAGATTGATGTAGCTATCGGCCGTCGGCAGGGACGTGAACCCGGCATCCTCGCCGAAGTTCAAGAGGAAGCGGATGCTCGGCGGCACGACGATGAAGTAGGCGAAGGCGGCGCCTGCTGCAAAGGCCAGGCCCAGGACCCCCGGTGTGATGTAGAGGTACTTCCGCTGTCCCGGCCCCAGGGCCGGGGCGAGGAAGCGTATCGCTTGATACACGAAGACGGGGATCGCCGCCACAAGCCCTCCATAGAGGACCACGCGCAGGACAGTCTCCGTGCCTCCGGTGATCGTGGTGAAGTAGAGGTCAGGGTTGTCGCCCGCCTCGCGCAGGATGTCAATGATCTGCCTGCGGAAGACAAAGGCCACCACAAGGCCGGCGATGAGCGCCACGGCGCAGATCATCAGCCTGCGGCGCAGCTCGGCCAGATGGCCGATGAGTGACATCTCCTGGTCAGGCATCGCGCATCACGTCAGCGTGCGCTCGCGCCGCCGCCGGGTTTGCCCTTGGCGGCATCGCTCGCGGCGGACGCGCCCCGGCTGCCGGGCTCTGGGTCGAAATTGAACGTCAGGTCGAAGTCCGGGGACGGCGGCAGGTCCACCGTCTTGCGCACGCTCTCGCCGACGCCCTTGGCCCCCTGTTCCACATCCCTGGTCTCTTCCGTGAGGGCGTCCTTGGCCTCGTTCACCGTGCGCCGCGCCCGGCCGATGAATTCGCCGAGCTTGCGCCCGTAGACGGGCAACTTGTCCGGGCCCATGACCACCAGAAAGACGATGGCGATGAGCACGAATTCGAGGGGGCCTATCCCAAGAAAATCCAAGGGGGTACCTCAGGTGGGGTACCCCCAGGATAGCACAGCCTATGCGAATCTACGAACTAGAGGCCGAAGCGCTTCCAGAACGACTTATGCTGTTGGCCTCTATCGTCCATCGGCGAGCTCATGGGCGGATGCGACTCGGCGCTCGGCTGGCGGAATGGCGTCGGCGGCTCAACCTTAGGCGCCTCGGCCACCACGGGAGTCGGCGCTGCCTGGGCGGCCACGGGCGGCGCGGTGTGCTCCGCGACGACGGCCACAGGGGCCGCGATAGGCTCCTGGCGGATGGGCGTGGGCTCAGGGGCGGCCATCGCCACGGGCGCGGCCTCTCGCATCTTCCCGGTATCCCAGTCCTGCATCGCATGGATCACGCCGGCCAGGCCTCTGCCGCGCTCGGTGAGGCTGTATTCCACGCGCACGGGGACTTCCGCGTAGACCTTGCGGTCAATGATGCCCTGGTCTTCGAGCTCCTTGAGGCGTTGGGAGAGCACTTTATCGTTGATGCGCCCGATGTCATTCAGGATCTCGCGGAAGCGGCGCGGGCCGTTCATAAGGTCCTTCACGATGAGGGCAGACCATCTTTTGCCCAGAAGATTGAACGAGTTTTCCTTCAGCTTTGCTACCATATTGCCCTCCTTGGGTTTTGTACTAACTTTTCACTAAACCTGAACCGCGTTTAGGATATCGTACAGCACTTTCTTACGCCAAGCAAGGGGGTTCCAGATAGCCTCTCTGGGGTAACCCGGCAAACGGTGTCCGAATCCGGCCGATCTACTCTGTTGGCCGCCCTCCTACGCTTTCAGGGAAATGCTAGCTACTGAGCCTGCCAAACCTGAAGCGGCCCTTGCTCGTTATACTGGTGGACGATACCTTCGCTGAAAGTCTCCTCATGCGCCACTCTCCAGCCCTTGTACCCCTGGCACTCCTCCTCACTGCCGTCCTCGCCCTCTCCGGGTGCGGAGGCTCCTCCGGCTCATCGCCGACGAAGTCCCCTGGAGAAGCGCCGCTGCAGATCATCGTCCCAGGAACAGACACCGTCGTCGGCCCGAATCGCCTCGTGGTCGCGTTGCTGGACGCGCAAGGCTCGCCGGTGGGCGGCGCACAGGTGCGCTTGCGCTTCTACCACACAGACGGCCCGACGCCGACCGCCGTGAAAAGCGAAGTCTCCGCCATGTGGCTCGGCGACACGCTGAACCTGGCGCAGCCTGTCTATGCCGGCAGGCCGACCTTCGATGCGCCGGGGAAATGGGACGTGGAGGCGATCGCGATGAAGGACGGCGTCCAGCGTCTTTCCAACAGGGGGCGATTCATCGTGAAGGCGCGCGCGGATGTGCCGAACGTGGGCGACGCCGCGCCGCTGACACGCCAGGCGACGCTTGCCGATGCGCCCATCGAACAGCTGACCTCCGAGCGGCCGCCGGGAGACCCGGACTTCTACCGACTCACCATCGCCGACGCGATAGCCCAGAAAAAGCCCCTGTTGGTTATTTTCTCCACACCGGCATTCTGCCAGACGCGCACGTGCGGGCCGCAATTGGATGTGGCTCAGGAACTGAAGCAACGCTACGGCGCGCAGATGAACTTCATCCACGTGGAAATCTTCGAGCGGCCCGATCTCCTGCTCATCGGCCAGGGAGAGGCGAAGGGCCGCGCCGCGGTGATCCAGTGGCGATTGCCCAGCGAGCCGTGGCTCTTCCTCATCGGCGCGGACGGGAAGATATTCGACCGCTTCGAAGGGTACGCGCCTGCGTCGGAAGTGGAGCCGCGCATCCGGGATCTGCTGAAGCTCTAGTCGCTGATCGCGGTGGCCACGAGACGGCCTTTCGACTCGCTGTAGCGCACGGTGACCGGCTGCGCGCCAGCCATGTGCTCCCGGAGGTGGGAGGCGCGCCAGAAGCGCAGGTCAACATCGGCGCCGCGCGTGAAGGTGAGCTCTTTGCCGCCGGAGAGGCGCAACGTGAGCGACTCCCATTCGACGACGGACTCGGCGCGGACGTTCACGATGAGGCCGCGCGCCTCACGGGCCGAATCACTCCGGCAGGCTGTAAACAGGACCAGCGCCAGGAGCAGATATGCGGCTAGGCTCTTGCGGACCATCGCCTAGTCGGCCGCCGCGTCTTTCTCGGGCGCGTCCTTGCCGCCGGATGCCTTGACGCCGTTGCCCACGGCGACGAAGGCCGGCCGCAGGACGCGATCGCGGAACTTATAGCCCTTCTGCAGCTCGGTGATGACCTTGCCCTCTTGGCCATCAACCCGCATCACGGCGTCATGGAGCTTAGGATCGAAGTCGTGGCCGACGGTTGGGATGACCGTCAAGCCCTGCGCCTCGAGAGAGGTGAGGAGCTTCTTGTAGACAAGGGAGAGGCCTTCGAACCATTTCTCCTTCTTTTGCTCCGCGCCGATGGCCTCCAGCGCCCGGGTGAAATCGTCAATCACGGGCAGCATGGCGGAGAGGACGTTCGTGCCAGCCCAGAGCGTCGTCTCCTGCTTCTCCTGCTCGGTGCGCTTGCGCAGGTTTTCCAGGTCGGCCTGGGCGCGACGCCAGTTGTTGAGGTAGCCATCGGCCTTGGCCTGAAGCTCCTCGATGGCCTTCTGCGCCTCACCAGCGTCGGAGGCAGGCGCGCCGTTTTCCTGCGGCGCGGCCTCGTTAGGCTCAGAACGTGGTTCAGGTGCAGACATGGGCGACAACCTCTACTACGAGCATACCGTGTTCTGGAAAGAGCGACCAGCCACCCCGGAGGACCGAACTAACTCAGCTCACCCACCAGCCCGGTGAGCGCATCGCTCACCGTCTGCACGGAGGCGATGGTGCGGCGATAGTTGAGGCGCGTGGGCCCGACCACGGCCACGACTCCGTTGACGCCCTCCGATTGTCCGTACCGGGCGATGATGACGCTGCACTCCTGGATCTCGCCGGAATCATTCTCGCGGCCGATGACGACGCGCATCTTTTCGCCAGCGACGATGCGGGAGAGCGATTCCCGGAGCCGCCGCTTGTCCTCGAGGAAATCAATGACCTCCCGCAACCTGGCACCGTTGAGGAACTCGGGCTGGTTCATCAGGTGGCGCAGGCCCGCGATCAGGGGCTCTTCGAAGCGTCCCGCATCCTCCGCCGCCAGGAGGCCCTTGAGGGCCTCAATCACCTGCCGCTCGGCAGGCTCCGCGGCAGGCTCCTTGGGCGTGATGGCCGCCGCAGTGGCGCCGCTGAAGAGCGCATTCAGCTTGTTCGAGATCTTCGTCAGATCGCCCTGGCTTGCCGACTGGCGCAGGTGCAGGATGCGCTGCTTGGTCTTGGCCTCCTGCAGCACCATCACCAGGAGGGCGAGGTACTCCTGCAGGTGGACCAGCTCGATGCGCTTGAGCCGCGCCTGGGGCGCCTTGGGGGGCGAGACGACGGCCATGTTGCGGGCCATATCGCTCAGCATCTCCGCCGCCGCCTTCGTCCACAGCTCGATGTCCTGGGCCGATTCTTCAAGCTGTCTGCGCAGGCGCGCGCCTGCATCGGGCTCGGTGGAGATGCGGGGCAGGGTCTCCACATGCCGCCGGTAGCCCTTGTGCGAAGGGATGCCGCCGGAGGAGATATGCGGGCGGCGGATGTAGCCTTCGCCCTCCAGGTCCGCCATGTCATTGCGGATGGTGGCGGAGCTGACGCTGAAGCCGAAGGCGATGCTCTGCGAAGGCACAGGAGCCGCGCTCGAGACGTACTCGCTCACGATGAAGTTGAGGATGGCTTGCTGTCTATCAGTGATCATCGCTACCTCAATGGAAAGCGGCGCGATTCTTCTCCTGAACGCCAGGCAGGGAATGTAGCATGCCGCACACGAGTCCGCAAGGGCGCGTTTCTATTGCTCATCTGGTTTGACCCATGAAAATCGCTTCTGGTATACTTCAGGCGATTTCTCGAACCGCATATGAAACGCGGCGATAGGCCGCCTCGAGAAGTCGCACAAAGCTTCATCCTCGATAGAGGCCACCTGTGGATATCACCTGGTACGGCGGCGGCTCCTTCGCGCTCAAAGGCTCCGAGCTCCTCATCGTCACCGAGCCCCTGGACGATTCAGGGAAGCCGCGCCAAGGGCTGCCGAAGGCCGATGTCTTCACCCTCAGCAGATCCTCCCCGGAGCGCACCGAGCTCCAGGCCTTGCAGCCCAAGCGAAAGAGCCTGGCAGGCCCGGGGGAGTACGAAATCGCAGGCGTCTTCATCAACGCCGTGCGCACATTCCGCGACGATCAAAAGGGCGCCGCCAAAGGGACGAACACCTGCTACCGCTACGTGATAGACGGCGTGCGTATCGCCCATCTGGGGCTGATCGGGCACGTCCCCACGTCCGACCAGGCGAAGGCCGTGGGCGATATTGACGTCCTCATCATCCCCATCGTGGATGGCGGCCTGACGGCCGCAGGCGCATCGGAGACGATCCGCATGCTGGAGGCCAAGATCGTCATCCCAGCGCCCCAGGCGAGCGCCAAGACGATGGCGGACAGCCCTGCGGTGGCGAAGGTCTTCAAGGAGCTCGGCGTGACGCCGCAGCCGCCGGTGCAAAAGCTCATCGTAAACCCTGCGCTTCTCTCGGGAGATCAGCGCATCATGCTTCTGGAGCGCGCCGCGTAGGCAGGGTTCGGAGCGGCAGAGGCGAAGCGCCCTCTAGCCCCGGCCTCGTAGACCCATTCGTCCTACCGATGTGGAAATCGGTAGTACCTGAGGGCGAGAGTAAAAAGAAAAGCCCCTCCCTGGTGACCAGGGAGGGGCTTTGTATTGCCTTGCGGCTCTCTTACGGGCGAATCGCCGTTACCAGCGCCCCTTCTTTGCCCCTAGGGCCATTCCTAGCGCCCCGAGGCCCGCGACGAGACCCACGATACCGACGATGAGCGCCACCGTGGCATTTGCCTCCTCGCCGTCGGCTCCTGCAGGCCCAACGGCGCCTGCTGCGCCGGCGGGGCCGACGGAACCGGCTGCGCCAGTTTCCCCTCTATCGCCCTTATCCCCCTTTGCGCCGGCGGCGCCGGCGGCGCCGGCGGGGCCAGCAGGCCCGGGCGCTCCCTGGGGGCCTGCTGCGCCCGCCG
>VGPF01000044.1 GCA_016875535.1 Chloroflexota bacterium | reverse complement strand
CTGACCAAATTGGCCGGGTTGACCGGGCTGACCAGGTTGACCACCAGGCTGACCAGGTTGGCCGGGTTGACCGGGCTGACCAGGTTGACCACCAGGCTGACCAGGTGCAAAGCCAAGCTGCTGCTGGACGTTTTGCGCATTATTACCAAAGACATCGCGCATCGCATCGTTGTTGCGACCGATGTTATTGAGCGCAATGCCAAGACCAGTGTTCAGCGCATTGCCGAGATTCTGGCCCTGCTGGCCAGCCTGATTGACCGCATTGCGGGCCTGATCATCTCGGTTGAGAAGCTGCGCGACTACGATGAGCCCATTGGCGCCGCCAAACGGATTGCCGGGCTGTCCAGGTTGCCCAGGCTGCTGACCGGGCGCGCCAGGCTGGCCGGGCTGACCGGGTTGGCCTGGCTGACCACCAGGCTGACCAGGCTGACCAGGCTGGCCGGGCTGGCCTGGCTGACCAGGCTGGCCGGGCTGGCCGGGCTGACCACCAGGCTGACCAGGCTGGCCGCCTCCGGGAGGCTGTCGAGTGAGGTCGAAGGCGTTGCCGCCAAGTCCAGTATCGCCGCCGGGCAGGTTCAGCACATTACCGGGCGTCACGTTAAAGAGAAGCAAACCAGGCGCCGTTTGCTGTCCGTCAGCAGGCGGCTGGTCGCCCGATCGGAAGGCGGCGACGGAGACACCCGCATTGCCTGAGATAACTGCTAGATTCGCTCCGCCAGCTTGGCCACCGCCGCCTCCACCCGGCTGACTTCCACCACCTGTGCCTTCGCCGGATGAGCCGGCGGACCTCAGGATGAACTGTGTGCGGCCTGTTTTGCCCGGCGTTTGCTGATCGCCGCTGGCGGGCGGCTGGCCCTGACCAGGCGTACCGGGTTGCGATGGCGCTCCGCCGCCTGTGCTCTGGGCAAAGGCTGGAATCGCCGAACCGAACGCGGAGGTAAGGACTACAGCTGCGACGATGAGCTTGAAGAGAAGAGTCGGCTGTCTTTTGCCGGATTGCTGCTTTGCGAATCGCTTGTGCGTCTTCATTGTCACTCCCCTGCTCTATACCTAATCCTGGGTTGCGCTATTGGGTAAGAGTACCTTTGATGGTGTAAATCTCACCTGCAGAGACGATCTCGAATACCGAGGGTGGGAAGATCAGGTCCTCTCGCACATCGCCGCTCACGTCACCGGTGATGACTGCGACGCGGGCGACGCGGGTCATGACGCGATTTCCCTGGCGTGTAAGCTCGAAGTTCTGCACTTCGATCTCCGAATTGGCGAGGAGGACCAGAACGCTGCCGTCTTGAAACTCCACAGCCACCTGGGAGCTCGCTCCGGAGCGGATGCGGTCGCCGATCGCAACGCCGGTGTTGTTAGCTGCGGAGACGAACCCGCCGCTGCTGCCGGCGCGATACTGCGCAGTACCGGACTGGATCTTGATCGTCGCCACCACGGGCTTGGGCGTCGGGGTCGGCGTGGGAGCAGGCGTCGGGGTGGCGGTGGGGGGAACCGGTGTCGGCGCTGGGGTCGGAGTCGGACGAGGTGTGGGGACAGGGGTAGGCTGAACGCGAAGAACCTTGCTGTCAATCTTCAGCGTTTTGCCGGTCGCCTCGTAGCGGAACGTTGACTCGGCCTTTACCGCAGGGTTCAGCGGGGTCCGGTCGTTGTTCATCAACTCCGCAACGACTTTGTTCTCGCCGGGGCCGTAGCCCGTGATCTTGACGCTGGTGTTGGCAGTCTCGGCAAGAGGGGCACCGTTTACCTCTAAGCGTATGTAGCCCTTGCCGGGCTTCACGCCTTTGCCGATGCCCTTAGCGTTGAGCATGAAATTTGAAACTTTGAACTTCAGCTCTGTGACGTTGTCACGGACAAGAGCGCCGTTCGCGGGCTTGTCTATGCGGAGGGTGGGCGTCTTAGCTTGGGCTGAGGCAGAAACGGGAAATAGGAGAGAGGCAACGAGAAGAAAGAGCGACAAGAAGAGGGTTAGTCGTCTCATGAAATCCTCCCCAGAATTTCTGTCCGACTGCTGACACTATGAAGTTGTTCGGAACCTGACCCGCAACAACTATACGTACCCAAGTTGGAGTTTTGCAAGAACCCATTCATTCTTTGTCACACCTTTCGCACACGCTAAGGTTGTACGTACTACGGGCGAGTGATCCTATCGGATTGCGCACTGACGGGCTTTCTTCGCTCCTTCAGTCCATATCTTGTGAAATCAGGTTAGGCCAAGGTCCCCCGCCCTAGGATTTTCTTGGACACGGAATTGGGACATAATGCCACAAACTCAAGGAGATGTCCATGATGGATGGAAAGGGTGAACCGCCCCGGGCCTTGTCCTGCGCCATGACCACAGCAGCCAGTACATGAGCGACCACTTCCAAGACGAGCTCCGCTTCCTGGGGATTGCCTCCAGTCCCGCTTTCGTGCGGGAGCCGGAGGGCAATGGCTGCGTGGAGCGGTTCATCCGCACCCTCAAGGAGCAACTGCTCCGGGTGCGAACCTTTGAGACCGTGGAGGAGCTGCGCCTCGCGCTCCTTGCCTTCAAGGAGCGGTACAACCGGGAGTGGCTCGTCGAGCGCCATCGCTACGCGACGCCAGAGCAAGCACGCCGTCAGTTGCTCGCTTGCCCTGTGGTTGCCGCATGAATACAATCACATCACTGTCCAAGAAATCAGGGGCGGTACAGAAGAGCCGTTTCAGTCTTTCTTGCCGGAGTCCTGGTCCTTACGTCACTTCTGACGGTTGCTCCAGTCACAGCGGCCGGGAACAACGTAACGCTCGACTTCGAGTCGGCGCCGAACCTCGGCTCCGCAGCGACCTGTAATCCCACCGCACTGCCGATGGTCTGCCCAGGCATAGAGATTACCGGCAGTCCCGCAGGCTTTCTGGTCTTCGACCAGATCTTCGGGCCTCTGGCCAACACAGGAGTGGTATTGGGCTATCTTTCGCCGAACTTCGCGGAGCCGGAACAGGGTATCAGCGACAACGAAGTGCTGACTGTCAAGTTTCTGAACAACGCTGCAAGCACCGTTACTGTAGCGCTTACGGTCTTCCCTTCGGCGGCGCCTGGCATAGACAATGCTCCGGCGACGGTGAACCTGGAGGCATTCGACGCCAGTAACGTCTCCGTGGGCACCCAGAGCCTCACCTTCACCGGCGTCACCAACGGCCACTACACGCCCGCTTCGATCACCTTCACCACAGGCTCCATGGTGGTCAAATCAGTCACCATTGCGGCGCCTGTTCATCCGCTGAACGGGGTCTTCATCGAATCTATCACGTACGATACGCCGCTGACGGGCACTGAGAAGACGTTGACGGTCACAAAGGCCGGCACTGGAAACGGTCTGGTGACCAGTACGCCTGTGGGCATCAGCTGCGGTACAGCTTGTTCTGCCCTCTTTGTGAACAACGCCGTGGTCTCCCTGACGGCTGCGCCCGATGCCGATTCGATCTTCACCGGCTGGAGCGGAGTGTGCACTGGCACCGGCGCATGCAACGTGACGATGAGCGCCAACAAATCGGTGACGGCGACGTTTGTTGCCCGCATCTCTACAGTATTCGCCATCGGGCAGTTCGTGGCTTTCAGCCAGGACAACACCTGGATACGCGCCAACACCAAGATCAACTCCGGGAACGTGGGCGCGAACATTGCGGCGACGAAGAAGGGCAAGGCCTCCCGGAGCGACGACGATGACGACGACCAGGATGAGAACCGGAGGAGAAATCCGAGCGCCGATAGGCTCGTCGAGGTGATGATTGGCGAGCATGTGAGCGCAGTGAATCTTTCGACGGTAGTGGTGGGCGATACGGTGCGAATCCGCAACAAGGCCACAGTGGCAAACGCCGTCTACAACGAGCTATACAACAAGAAGGGGACGATCATCGCAGGGAACCAGAGCCCCGTGGACCTTCCGGTCCTGGTCCTGCCGGCCCTGCCGACGATCACGCCCGGCACGCAGAACGTTGAAGTGGCCCGCCGCGGCAGCCAGAGCCTGACTCCCGGCCAGTACGCCAAGTTGACGGTGAACGCCGATGCGACGATCACGCTGGCCCCGGGCGCTTACCACTTCACCTCGATTGACCTGCGCCAGCGGGGCAAGATCCTCGCCAGCGGCGCGGTGCAGATCTACGTCCAGAATGAGATTGACACCGATGCGAACTCCACGATCGGCCCTGCATCGCCGTCGGTGGCGGCGCGGGACATCAAGGTGTACGTCGCCGGAACGGATGATAAAGGCCGCCGCGGAGACGACTCGGAGGTCGGTCCCGTGGTGGTCGAGTTCGGCCAGAGCAGCGCTATCTCCGCCAACGTCTATGCTCCCAACGGCACGATTCATCTGCGCGCTGGGACGGATGGTAAAGGTGCCTTCATCGGCAAGGCCTTCATTGCAGGCGAGCGCACAACGCTGACGCTGGATAGCGGCTTCTAGCCGATAGCAGAAGAGCGGAAACGGCCCGCTGCAGGTCTCTGCGGCGGGCCGTTTCTTTTGCCCTCGCCGCGAATAGGCTATCCTGTACGCCGCGTCTATACGGCGGAGGTGCGGGATGGCCTATGAAAACATCAAGTTCGAGATGGCGGCGGAGCATGTCGCCCTTGTCACGCTGAACCGGCCGAAGAGCCTGAACGCGCTGAACAAGGCGCTGTGGGAGGAGCTGCAAGATGCCGTCAACCGGATCGAAACGGACACGGCAATCCGCGTTTATCTCATCACAGGAGCGCCGCGGGAGGAGGGCAGGCCGTGGTTCAGCGCCGGGGCGGACCTGAAGGCTCGGGCCACGGGCGGGCCCGCGCCGCACTGGCTGGCGAACGGCGTAGTTAACCAGATAGACGATATGCTGAAACCCTCCATCGCCGTCATTGACGGTTTTTGTACTACAGGCGGCATGGAGCTCATCATGGCCTGCGACCTGCGCATCGCGGCAGAGACGGCGAGCTTCAGCGACTGGCATTTGAAGAGCACCGGCGCGGGCATCGGCGGCTGGGGCGCGGCGACGCGGCTTGCGCGGCTGGTGGGGACGGACAAGGCGAAGGAGATGCTGCTGACGGGGTTAACGATAGATGGGAGAGAAGCGGCGCGGATCGGCCTAGTGAACCGGGCTGTGCCATCGGCGAGCCTGATGGCGACGGCGCTGGACACGGCGAAGACGATCGCGGGGATGCGGCCCGACGGCGTGAAGCTCACCCTGGGATTCCTGACGCTGCAATCGGAGATGGATAAGCACCAGGCGCTGCGCTGGGCGGAGATCACGCCGAAGGTCATGGGCATCGAGCGCGCCTTCAAGGATATGACCGAGCGATTCATCGAACGAAACAAGGAGTAGCGAGCGTTATGCCCTCCATATCATCCGCCCCGCCCTTGGGCCGTCGCATCTATGTCTCCGGCTCCATGGCCTACGACCGCATCATGGATTTCCCCGGCAAATTCGCCGACCACATCATGCCGGACAAGATCCACATCCTGAACGTGAGCTTCAACGTGAACGGCCTGGTGGAGCGCATGGGGGGCACGGCAGGCAATATCGCCTATGCCCTTGCGCTCCTGGGGGAGCAGCCCAGGATATTAGCCACCATCGGGCACGACTACCAGCGGTATTTCGCATGGCTCCAGAAGAACGGCATCTCGCGCGAGGGGTTGCGGGTCATCAAGGAGGAGTTCACCGCAGGCGCGTATATCACCACGGATGCGGCGGACAATCAGATCACCGGCTTTAACCCCGGGGCGATGAAGCATCCATGCCGGTATGACATCTCCAAGGCCGACCCTAGGCGGAGTATCGGTATCATCGGCGCGGGGAACCTGGACGACATGATGACCCTGCCGAAGGCGTACAAGGCGAAGGGCATCCCGTACCTCTTCGACCCGGCGCAATCGCTCCCCATCTGGGATGGCAGGGCCTTAGCCGAGGCGCTCACCGGGGCGAAGGTGCTCATCTCGAACGACTATGAGCTTGGGCTCATCATGAAGATGACGAAGCTGACGAAGGAACAGATCGTCCGGCGGGTGGGAGCCGTGGTCACCACGAAGGCGGAGCAGGGCTCCGTGGTGACCACGAAGGACGGCGAGCGGCATGTGGCGGCGGTGAAGCTGGCGAAAAAGCCGGTGGACCCAACCGGCGCGGGCGACGCCTACCGGGGAGGCTTCCTGAAGGGACTGGTTACCGGGAAGAGCTTCGAGGAGTCGGCGAGGCTGGGCTCGGTCATCGCGTCATATGCTGTCGAGGTCTATGGGACGCAGTCGTACAGCTTTACAAAGAGAGACTTTGAAGCGCGGTACAAGAGGACCTTCGGCTAGCCGATAGCCGAGAACTTCCCGCTTGCGTCGCGCCTGACTTCTCGTGTCGCTACCACGGCCTCTCTATCAAGCGGCCCGTAGATGTGCGGGTAAAGCTGGCCATCTTTCGCCTTATCGTATTGGAGCTTGGCAGTCAGCCTGCCGGTGTCCACGACAAGTGCGACGAGCCGTTTCACTTGCCCGTATTTGCGATTCGCCACAGCCAGGCACTGGTCAACCGTCGCCGACCCGTGAAGGAAGCCCTCTTCCATGAGGCTCGGCGCAGTGATGAAGGGCTGCTTGAGGGCCGACTCAGCCTCCTCCGCCGAGCGCAGGAGGTAGATGTGGGAGGGCCTGGCGACATTTTCTCCTTGGTAGGCGCCCTTGTAACCTTCCGCTGCCGCCGTTTCCAAGGTATAGAAGACGAGTTGCATGATTCGGGCGTCCCGAGTGAGGGTGACGCCCGAATCGTTATAGACGACCATGAGGCATTGGGAGCGGCCCGAATAGCCCGCGTCCCAGACGGCAGTGTGGAGTGCCGCGCCGCAGCGCAGCAGGCTCGAGCGCGTCCTGCCGAGGGCGGCGAGGTCGAGCGGGATGTGGACGATCTCATTGAACGTTACCAGGTATGAGCCAGGTTTTAGGTGCGCATTGCCGGCGGCGTCAAAGGCGACGGGCGCGAGCTTTGGGAGCGAGCGGCGGGCGTTGGAGAAGTCTATGAGGCCGGGGCCATCATAGCGCGAGATGTCCCGCAGGGTGAGGTCTACCCCGTTGGGCTGGACCTGGGTGGCGATGTCTATCGCCCCTTCGATCAGCGGTGGCGTTGCCGCGATGCGCGCCAGAAGGCCCTGCTTGGAGAGGAGGCCGGGGGGAGTCATGTCTTGGCCTTCCTCAGGAAGTCGCGGATCTTCGCCACGTCCTTCACGCCGTTCGTCTCCACGCCGGAGGAGACGTCCACGCCCCAGGGATGGACTTGGGCGATGACATCCGCGATGCTATCGGGTGAGAGGCCGCCTGCGAGGAGGAAATCGAACTCCTGCGCCAGGCTCTTGGCGAGGGAGTGATCGAAAGTTTGACCCGTGCCGCCGTACTTCCCCTTAACCTTTGCATCAAGCATGGGAAGGATGGCGCGCTCTGTGAGGAAGGCGAGCTTGCGACGGAGGGTGAGGAGCGCGATGGACTCCGGGGCCGATGTGTCTACGTGGACGACTTTGATGAGCGGAACGGTGTAGCTGTCCAGCTCGCCTTCAGGCTCGTCGCCGCTGAGCTGGGCCATATCGAAGCCCACCTCTTTCGCCATCGCGCTGATTTCCGCAGGCGGACGATTAACGAAGACGCCGACGGTCTTGGGCCTGTCGCCCTCGGCATGCTTGAGCGCCAGTACGATCTCCCGCGCCTGGCCCGCGCTTATCTTGCGGGGGCTTTCGGCGAACATCAGGCCGATGTAATCGGCGCCCGCATCTGCCGCCGCGAGAGCGTACTCGGGCTTGGTGACGCCGCAGATCTTCACCCTAACGGCCGATGGCAAGGAACTCCTTCAGTCTGGCGGCGGGATCGCCTGAGGTCATGAGGGCTTCGCCGATAAGGAAGACGCTGACGCCCCAGCGGCGCATCATGGCGATATCGGCGGCGGTCTTGATACCGCTCTCGGTAACGGCGGTGCAGCCGCGCGGGATGTGCGGGAGAACGGTCTTTGTGGTTTGGAGGTCGGTGGCGAAAGTGTGGAGGTTACGGTTGTTGATGCCGATGATCTTGACCCCGGCGGCGACGGCGCGCTTGGCCTCCTGCTCCGTGTGCACTTCCACAAGGGCGGACATCTTCAGGTCGCCGGTGAGCTTGAGCAGCTCTTTGAGCTTGGCATCTTCCAGGCAGGCGACGATAAGGAGGAGGGCATCGGCCTGGTAGGCGCGCGCCTCGTAGACTTGGTAGGGCTCCAGGATAAAGTCCTTCCGCATGAGGGGAGGGCACTGCTTCTCCAGGGCCTTCTTGATCTCCACCAGGTAGTCCAGCTTGCCCTGGAAGTTCGGCTCCTCCGTGAGGACGGAGATGGCCGATGCGCCGTTCCGGGCGTAGACCCCGGCGATGGCGACGGGGTTGAACTCCTGGGCCATGACACCTTTGGATGGCGAGGCCTTTTTCACTTCGGCGATGATACGCAGCTTTCCCGGGGCGATGGCCTTGGCGAAATCGAGCGGCGGCGGCGCGGCCTTCGCCTGCGCCTTGATCTGCTCCAGCGGGACGCGCTTCACCTGGGCGGCCAGGTCTTTTCTTCTCTGCTCGACAATCTTATCGAGGTAGGTAGCCATGAAGTCTCTCTGCGAAGGTGGGCATGCTCTATGAGGGGAGAGCCTTTGAAAAGGCGATCCACTCATCAAGCTTCCTCGCCGCTCCGCCGCTATCAATAACGGTGGCCGCCGCGGCGACGCCGGCCTTGATGCTTGCCGCTTTGCCGCCGACATAGAGGGCGGCTCCGGCGTTGGCGAGGAGTGCATCGCGCTTGGGGCCTTTTTCTCCCTTGAAGAGCGAGCGGATGATGTGGGCGTTCTGTTCCTTATCGCCGCCTGCGAGATCGGCCTTCGCGGCCTTCGCAAGGCCAAGCTCTTTGGGGGTGACCGAGGTGAAGGTTACTTGGCCGCCGCGTACTTCGTGGATGGTCGTGGCGCCGCTCAACGTAATCTCGTCGAGGCCGTCTTCGCCGTGGACGACAAGGGCATGTTCGACGCCGAGGCCGGGGAGGGCGTTGGCCATCTTCGGCGCAAGATCAGGATGGGCGACACCGACGACCTGGCGCGTGGCCCTGGCTGGGTTGGCGAGGGGGCCGAGGATGTTGAAGACGGTCCTTATGCCGATCTCGGCGCGGGTTGGGCCTGCATATTTCATCGAAGGGTGGAAGGCCTGGGCGAAGAGGAAGGCGATGCCTATCCTTTCGATGGACTGCTTGGCCTGTTCCGGCGTGACGCGGATGCGGACGCCGAGGGCTTCAAGGACATCGGCGCTGCCGCACTTGCTCGTGGCGGAGCGATTGCCGTGCTTGGCGACGCGTATCCCGGCGGCGGCCGCGATGATGGCGGCGGCTGTGGAGATGTTGAAGGTCCCGCTGGCATCGCCGCCGGTGCCGCAGGTGTCCAGGAGCGGGCCGGAGACGTCCACGCGCAAGGACTTCTCGCGCATGACGCGCACAAGGCCGAGGATCTCATGTGTAGTCTCGCCCTTGACCCTGAGGGCCACGAGGAAGGCGGCGAGCTGGGCGGGCGTCGCCGCGCCGGTCATGATTTCGGTCATGACCTGGCCGGCTTCGGCCTCCGTGAGGTCAAGGTCGTCAACCAGTTTCCCGATGGCCTCCTTGATCATGCCGATGCCGCCTTTGCCTTGGGCCTTTCGGCCTGGGCCGAAACCTTTACCGTCTGGGGTCGCGGCGCGCCTTTGCCCATCGCCAGGAAATTGCGCAGGAGGTCTTTGCCGACTGTAGTGAGGATGGATTCAGGGTGAAACTGGACGCCTTCGATGAGAAGCCCTTTGTGTCGGACGCCCATGATGACGCCGCTATCGCTCTTTGCGGTGACCTCAAGGCAATCGGGGACGGTCTCAGGCTGGATGGCAAGGGAGTGGTAGCGGATGGCTTCGAAGGGGTTCGGCAAGCCCTTGAAAAGGCCCTTGCCATCGTGCATGACCTGGGAGGTCTTGCCGTGGACGATTTCGCCCGCGCCCGCCACCGTCGCGCCGTAGACCTCGCCGATGCACTGGTGGCCGAGGCAGACGCCAAGGATGGGGACGCGCCCGGCGAAGGTGCGGATGGCCGCGTTGGAGACGCCGGCATCCTTGGGCGCGCCGGGGCCTGGTGAGATGACGATGTGGTCGGGCTTCAGCCGTTCGATCTGCGCGATGGTGATCTTATCGTTGCGCGCTACGCGGACTTCTTCGCCAAGCTCGCAGAGATACTGGTAGAGGTTGTAGGTGAAGCTATCGTAGTTGTCTATGAGGAGGATCATGGCTTACTCCTTGGCCACGCCTGCGGGATCGCCGCCATCCAGAAAGATGGTGTGACCCGAGACGTAGCCGCCTTCGTTCGAGGCGAGGAAGGCGATGAGGTTGCCGACATCTTCCGGGGTGCAGACTCGCCCGAAGGGGAACTTCTGGTTCAGCTTGCCCATCTCGTCGCCGAGGGTATATTTCACCAGGCGGCGGCCCATCTCTGTGTCCACAACGCCTGCCGCGATGGTGTTGACGCGAACGTTGTTCTTCAGCTCTTCCATGGCCATCACCTTGGCCATGACTTCCAGCCCCGCCTTGGCCGTGGCGTAGGGCCCGTGGCCCGCCGGGGCCATGTGGGGGCTCATGGAGGAGATGAAGTAGATATCGCTCCGGGGGTTCTTGCGTAAGTGCGGCAAGGCTGCCTTGCAGGCGTAGAAGGCGCCCATGATGTGAGTGTCCAGGAGGCGTTTCATCTCGGACGCGTCGGTGTCGGCCAGGCTGCTGCCGCGGGAGGCGATGCCGGCGTTGTTGACGAGGATATCCAGCTTGCCGAAGGCCGCCACCGTCGCACCGACGAGGCTTTCGACGGCGGCCTGCTCCGTGACATCGGCCTTGACGGCGATGGCCTGGCGACCAAGGCCCTGGACGGCTTTAACCACCTCGTTCGCCGCCGCCTCTTCCTTGCGATAACTGATAGCGATGCTCGCGCCGCCGTGCGCCAGGGCGAGGGCGATGCCTCGCCCGATGCCGCGCGAGCCGCCTGTGACGAGCGCCGTTCTTCCTGCGAGCTTCATCGCGCCACCGCCTTCCTTGCGCCTCTGCCGCTATCCGAGACGACTTGCTCCAGGGCCTCCGCTTCGTCTATCGCGCGAAGCTGGGCCGCCGCCTTATGCAGCGTCTCCTGGTATTCGGCCTTGGGGTCGCTATCGTACACAATGCCGCCGCCGGCCTGCACATAGGCGGTGCCATTCTTGACCACCATGGCGCGCAGGCCGATGCAGGTGTCCATGTTGCCCGAGAAATCGAAGTAGCCGACGGCGCCGCCGTACATGCCGCGCTTGCTGGGCTCAAGATCGGCGATGATCTCCATGGCGCGGATCTTGGGCGCGCCGGAGAGCGTCCCGGCCGGGAAGCAGGCGCGTAGGGCATCGTAGGAGGTCATGCCGTCCTTCAATGTGCCGCTGACGCGGGAGACGATGTGCATAACGTGGGAGAAGCGCTCGATATCCATGAGCTGGTCAACGACGACGGTGCCGGGCTTGCTGACGCGGCCGATATCGTTCCGCCCTAGGTCTACCAGCATGATGTGCTCGGCGCGCTCTTTCTTGTCGGCGAGGAGCTCTTCAGCGAGGGCCTTGTCCTCGGCCTCATCCTTGCCGCGCCTCCGGGTCCCGGCGATGGGGTTGGTGGCGACGGCACGGCCTTCGACGCGCACGAGCATCTCCGGCGATGCGCCGACGAGGTGGAAGTCATCGAGGTCGAGGTAGAACATGTAGGGCGATGGGTTCACGTTGCGCAGGGCCCGGTAGATATCGAAAGGGTGCGCCTTGGTCTTGCGCGCCAGCCGCTGGGAAAGGACGACCTGGATGATATCTCCCGCGACGATGTGCTCCTTGCCGCGCTTGACTGTCCTGGCGTGTTGCGCCTCCGTCATGTTGGAGGTGACTTTGCCGGGCGGAAGGGGCTTCGCCGCGCGCGTGAGCCGTTCCACAGGCTTGTCCAGCTTCTGGACGACTGCTTCGATGCGGGCGACGGCCTCTTTGTAGGCCTTGTTCACGTCGCCGTTGATGTGGACGTGCCCCACGATCTTCATCTTGTGCTTCACGTGGTCGAAGACGATGAGGGTGTCCGCCAGCATGAAGACGGACTCGGGCAGGCCCAGGGCGTCGGCAGCAGGTGATGGCAGCTTTTCGAAGTAGCCGACGCTTTCATAGGCAAGGTAGCCTACCATGCCGCCGTGGAAGCGCGGCAGGCCGTCGACGGTAACAGGCTTGTACCTGGCAAGCTCCCTTTCAATGGTGATGAGCGGGTCGAGCTTGCCATAGGTGAAGACCTTGCCTTGCCGAGCAGGTTTTGCGGCAGAGGAGCCTTTCACCCCGGTGCGGATCACCTTTTGGGCATTCGCGCCGATGAAGCTGTAGCGGGCCACGCGCTCGCCGCCTTCGACGCTCTCCAGGAGGAAGGAATAGGGGCCATCGGCGACTTTGAGGTAGGCGGAGACGGGCGTTTCGAGGTCGGCCAGGACCTCGCGGTAGATGGGAACCAGGTTGCCCCGGCGCGCCATCTTTTTCACTTGTTCGAGACTCGGGTAGTACATCAGCGTTCCTTTGTTTGTGTTGAGCTTGCGGGGTGCAGGATGGGTTAGCGCCGCCATGAGCGTCGCCATCTCAACGCATGGAGCGCCCTATCTGAGGGAGGGGCGGTTCCGAGGAGCGCTGTTCTTGTGCCGTGCATCGCTTAACTCGCGTACGTGCTGATGCGCATCGCGTCGCGCACTTCTTGCATCGTCTGCTCTGCGATCTTTTTTGCCCGCCGTGTCCCGTCCATCAGAGCGCCGCGGACATCGTCCATGTGGCTCTTGTAGTATTCGCGGCGCTCGCGGATGGGCCCCAGGAAGTCGTTCAGGGCCTTGGCGAGCTTCTTCTTCACCTCAACATCGCCCACCTTGCCCAGGACGTAGCGGTCTTTGAGGTCCTTCACTTCCTCGAGATTCTTGTTGAAGGCATCGTGGTACATAAAGATGGGGTTGCCTTCCACGTGGCCCGGGTCCGTGGCGCGAAGGCGCGTCGGATCGGTGTACATGGACATGACGCGCTTGGTGACCGAGGCCTCATCGTCGCCCAGGTAGATGCAGTTGCCCAGGCTTTTGCTCATCTTGGCCTGGCCGTCGGTGCCCACGAGCCGGCCGACGCGGCCGACCATAGCCTGCGGCTCGGGGAAGACATTCCCGTAGGTGCGGTTGAACTTGGCGGCGATGTCCCGTGTCATTTCGATATGCGGCAGCTGGTCTTCTCCCACCGGCACAAGGTGCGCCTTGGGCAGTAGGATGTCCGCGATCTGGCTCACTGGGTAATTGAAGAAGCCGACGGTCAGATCCGTCTCCCGCAGCTTCTCCATCTCCGATTTCAGCGTCGGGTTGCGCTGGAGGCGTCCCAGAGGCGTGATGAAGCTGAGGAGCATCGTCAATTCGGCATGCTCGGGGACGTAGCTCTGGATGACGAAGGCGTTCCTGTTCGGGTCAAGCCCGATGGCGAGCCAGTCCAGCGTCACCTCGATGACCGATTGGCGTATGCGGTCTATCTCGTCAATGTGGTCCGAGAGGGCCTGGTAATCGGCGATGAGGAAGAAGCAGTCGTACTGCTCTTGGAGGCGCAGCCAGTTCTCCAGCGCGCCCACATAGTGCCCGAGGTGCAGTGGCCCCGTTGGGCGGACTCCCGTCAGTATCCGTTTCTTTGTCGTCATACGTACTGCCTTTCCGGAAAGAAAAGACCCGTCCCGGTAAGGGACGGGTCTGAAAGGCCCGTGGTGCCACCCTTGTTCATCTGCTCTAGGCGTCCCGCTTCTGCATCCGGGCCGCCGCCGCAGACCTCTTGAGGCACGCCCTAGATTGGGGGAGATGCCCTGGGCTGCGGTTACGGGGCCCTTCCGGCGACTCCTACAGCCTCGCGGCTTCGGGTCGCAGCTCCCGAGTCCATTCACCTTCCTGTGCGGCGCCGGTTCTCAGCTACTCCGGCTCTCTGTGGCCTCTTCGGAAGGGTACTCGTCTCGTTCGTCGCTTGTGCTATGAACTTGTATGGCAAATGTAGCAGAGGGCAAGAGAGGAAGTCAAATGCCCTGGGCGCAACAGGAGGGCAGGCTCCCCAGGGCTACGCTCCGCTGGGTGCAGGCTCCTTGGCCTTGCCGGCAAGGCGCTGGGCCAGCTCGGCGATGGTGGTGCGGTCGAGGATCTGCTGGACGGCCTCGTCCACCTCGCGCCAGATGTCCCGCTGGGCGCACTGGTTGGACTGGAAGCAGGCGGCGGGGTCGTCGAGGCAGCCGACGAGGGTCTCCCATCCGCCCATGACGTTCATCACCTTGGCGAGGGTGATCTCTTTCGGGTCCATAGCCAGGCTATGGCCGCCCTGGGGGCCGCGCTGGCTCTTGATGAAGTTCTCCTTGCTCATGGTGTGGAGCAACCGGTCGAGGAAGGCCTCCGGGATCTGCTGGCGGCGGGCGATGTCCGAGGCCCGCACGGAGCCTTCATCGGTATGCTGGGCCAGGTCCACGAGGGCCCGCACCACATAGTCAACTTTCACCGGTATGTGCATCGTCGCCCTCCCAACTTACTCTGTCGAGGCCTTCCCGTCTTTCCCTTCGATGGCGTTGTGGAGCGTATGCCACGAAAGGGTCGCGCACTTCACCCGCGCGGGAAAATCAGCGACGCCCGCCAGCACTTCCAGGTCGCCGAGGCCGTCGGCCTCGTAGTCTTCGCCGTGGGCGCGGGTGATCATCTTGTGAAAGGTCTGGTAGAGGCGCTCCGCCTCTACCTTGGACTTGCCCTTAACCGCCTGGGTCATCATGGAAGCGGAGGCGCGGGAGATGGCGCAGCCGGTTCCTTGGAATCCCACGTCCTCGACGGTGCCGTTCTTCAGCTTGAGATAGAGGGTGATGCGGTCGCCGCAAAGGGGGTTGTAGCCCTCCGTCGTCCGGTCGGCGCCTTCGATCTTCTTGAAATTGCGAGGCTTGCTGTTGTGGTCCAGCACCACCTCTTGGTAGAGCTCTTTGAGTTCCGTCACGAGCGAAGCACCTCGCGAGCCTTCAGGATGCCGCGCGCCAGGGCGTCCACTTCCTCCCTGGTGTTGTAAAAAGCGAAGGAGGCGCGTGCCGTGGCTGGGATGCCGTAGCGGTCCATGACCGGCTGGGTGCAATGGTGCCCGGTGCGGATGGCGATGCCTTCGCTGTCCAAGATGGTTCCGATATCGTGGGGGTGCGCGCCATCCATCACAAAGGCGATGAGGCTGGCTTTTTCCTTGGCCCTGCCGATGATGCGCAGGCCCTTTATCTCCGAAAGCCGCCCGGTGCTGTAAGCCAGCAGGTCGTGCTCGTGGGCGAGGGCCGCCTGGCGGTCCATGCCGTTCAGGTAGGCGATGGCGGCGCCGAGGCCGATGACGCCTTCGATGTGCGGCGTGCCCGCCTCGAACTTGTAGGGCAGGTCGTTGTAGGTGGTCTTTTCGAAGGTCACGGAGCGGATCATGTCGCCGCCGCCCTGGTAAGGTGGCATGGCCTCCAAGTGCCTCTCCTTGCCGTAGACGACGCCGATGCCCGTGGGGCCGAAGACTTTGTGTCCCGAGAAGACGAAGAAATCGGCATCTAGCTTGCGCACATCAATAGGCATGTGCGGGACCGACTGCGCGCCGTCCACAAGCACCGGGACGCCCTGGGAATGGGCCAGGGCGATGACCTTTTCGACGGGGTTAATCGTCCCCAGGGAGTTGGAGATGTGGACGATGGAGACGAGCTTGGTGCGCTTGCTTAGCATGCGCTCGAACTCGTCCATGCGAAGTTCGCCCTCATTCGTGATGGGGATGACGCGCAGCTTCGCGCCCTTCTCCCGGCAGAGCATCTGCCAGGGCACGATGTTGGAGTGGTGCTCCATGCCCGTGATGATGATTTCATCGCCCTGGCCGATAGTGGCGCGCCCGTAGGTGCTTGCGACGAGGTTGATGCCCTCGGTCGCGCCGCGCACGAAGATGATCTCCTTATCGCTTGCGGCGTTGAGGAACCTGCGGACGGCCGTGCGCGCCCCTTCGTACTCCTCGGTCGCCTGTTGGCTCAGGGCGTGGACGCCCCGGTGGATGTTGGCGTTCTCCGTCTCGTAGTAGCGCACCAGGGTGTCAATGACCGATTGGGGCTTCTGGCTGGTGGCGGCGTTGTCCAGGTAGACCAGGGGCTTGCCGTGAACGGTCTGCTTGAGGATGGGGAAATCGGCGCGGCTCTTCGCGAGATCGAAGGCGCGGCTCTTCGGCGGTGCGGCGATTGGCGACGGGCGTGCGGCGGACATCTACGCGGCTCCCTTGCCGCCGGACAGCGGCAGCGACTTCGTGAAGAGGCGGTCCAGGAAGGCGCGCAATTTTGCGGTTTGCACGCTGGTGATGATTTCCGAGGCGAAGCCGTGGACCAAGAGCATCCGGGCGGAGGCGGCGGCTATGCCGCGGCTGTTCAGATAAAAGAGCGCCGTCGCGTCCAGCTGGCCTGCCGTTGCGCCGTGGGTCGCCTTCACGTCGTCGGCGAAAATCTCCATGCTGGGCTTGGTGTCCACTTCGGCGCCGCGGGAGAGCAAGAGGTTCTTGTTCACCAGGCGCGCGTCTGCCTTCTGCGATCCGGCGGGGATGAGGACGCGCCCGGCGAAGATGCTCCTGGACGTGCCATCCAGGACGCCCCGATGCTGCTGGCGGCTGGTCGTCTGCGGTGCCGCGTGCGCGACGTCCGTGTTGACGTCCAAGTGCTGGCTGCCCGTAGTAACGTACAGCCCGTTGATGGTGGCGCTTGCCCCTGGAGCTTGGAGCGAGACGCGGGTGTTGCTGCGCGCCAGGGCGGAGCCCAGGGAGACGGCTGTGGAGGTGAAGGAGCTATCGCGCCCGGCGCGGACGGCGGCGGTGCCGACGTGGAAGGCCTCCGCCCCTTCTATCAAGAGCAGCGACCGTTCGACCTGCGCGCCATCGCCGATAACATACTCGGTCACGGCATTCGTGAAGGCGCGACCGTGACCGAGCCCGAGGTAGCTTTCGATGACGGCGAGCTTGGCGTTCTTCCCTGCGACGACGAGCGTCCTGGGGCGCGAAAGGAAGGCCTGCGCGCTCTGGGTGGTCACGTAGATGAGGTGCACTGGCTCTCGGGCTGCTACGCCGTCGGCGATCTTGACGAACGCGCCCTCTTGAAGGAAGGCCGTATTGAGGGCGGCGAAGGCCTCTGACTCAAAGGAGGCCTGACTCGCCAGGTGCTCCATCACTGCGCCGTCGCTCCGGGCCGCATCGGCCAGGTTCTGCACCGTCAGTTCGCCGCCGTGCGTGTGCGGCGCGGAGAGCGAGGGGGCGTAGCGGCCGTTCACAAAGACGAGCCTAGGCCAGGCATCGTCCCAGGGCACAGCGCGCTTCAGCTTGGCGGGGCTTGCTTCGGGAACCGCGCCGTTGAGCGCGATGGCGAAGCGCGCATCGGCGATCGGGGCGATGCTGGTGTATTTCCAGGCTTCGTTGCCGCGGCGCGCGGTGGGAAAGCCCAGGTCGGCAAAGCGATCGTAAGCCTTGCGGCGCAGGTCGTGCAGCCAGGCTGGGTCGCTCCGCGTCCTCTCTTCGAGGGCAGCGAAGTCGGCCTGGTAGCGCCTCTCCTTGGTGAGCAGTTGCGTCATCGGAGAAAAGTTACGCCGGGGCGGCGGCCTTCTTGAACTCTTCGTAGCCCTTGGCCTCTAGCTCCAGGGCCAGCTCTCGCCCGCCCGATTTCACGATGCGCCCATCTATCAGCACGTGCACGGAATCGGGAGTGATATAGTTGAGGAGGCGCTGGTAGTGGGTGACGAGAATGATGGCGTTTTCCGGCTTCCGTAGTTGGTTCACGCCGTTGGCCACGATCTTCAGCGAGTCTATGTCCAGCCCGGAATCGGGCTCGTCCAAGAGCGTCAGCAGAGGCTCCAGCATCGCCATCTGCAGGACCTCGTTGCGCTTCTTTTCGCCGCCGGAGAAGCCTTCGTTCACGGAGCGATTGATCATCGCCTGATGCATCTCGACGAGTTTGGACTTCTCCTTCAGCAGCTGGTTGAAGGCCTTGAACTCGATCTCCGGCTGACCTTTGTATGTGCGGATGGCGTTGATCGCCGTCCGCAGGAACTGCGCCGTCTTCACCCCTGGAAGCTCCACGGGGTACTGGAAGCCGAGGAAGATGCCTTCCTTGGCTCGGACGTCGGCGCTCATCTGCAGAAGGTCCTTGCCCTTGTAGAGCGCCTGGCCTCCGGTGACGGTGAAGGCCGGGTTCCCGGCCATGATGTGGGTGAAGGTGCTTTTTCCGGAGCCGTTGGGGCCCATGATGGCGTGGACCTCCCCGGCGCGGACGGTGAGGGAGAAGCCTTTGAGGATCTCCTTCCCGGCGATGGTGGCGCGGAGGTCCCGGACTTCCAGGATCGGCGTGGTTGTGGACATGGGTTAGCCTACCGCCCCTTCCAGGCTCACCTTGAGCAGCTGCGTCGCCTCCACGGCGAACTCCAGGGGCAATTCCTTGAAGATTTCACGGCAGAAGCCGTTGATGATCATGAACTTGGCATCCTCGGCGGCGATCCCGCGCTGCATCACGTAGAAGAGTTGGTCGTCGCTGATCTTGGAGGTGGATGCTTCGTGCTCAACCTGCGCCGTCGGGTTGCGCACCTCGATATAGGGCACGGTGTGCGCGCCGCACTTCTCGCCGATAAGGAGGGAATCGCACTGGGTGTAGTTGCGGGCGTTCTCCGCGCCGGGCATCACGCGCACCAGGCCGCGATAGGTCTGGTTGCCGCGCCCGGCGGAGATGCCCTTGGAGACGATGGTGCTGCGCGTGTTCTTCCCGATGTGGATCATCTTGGTGCCGGTATCGGCCTGCTGGCGGTTGTTCACCAGCGCCACGGAGTAGAACTCGCCGACGGCGTTGTCTCCCTGGAGGATGACGCTGGGGTATTTCCACGTGATGGCGGACCCCGTCTCCACCTGGGTCCAGGAGATCTTGGCGTTCGCCATCGCCTTGCCGCGCTTGGTGACAAAGTTATAGACGCCGCCGTTGCCTTCCACATCTCCCGGATACCAGTTCTGGAGCGTCGAGTATTTGATCTCGGCCTTGTCCAAAGCCACCAGCTCCACGACTGCGGCATGAAGCTGGTGCTTCTTGCGCGTTGGCGCCGTGCAGCCCTCCAGGTAGCTCACGTAGGCGCCTTCTTCGGCGACGATGAGGGTCCGCTCGAACTGGCCGGTATCGGCCTGGTTGATGCGGAAATAAGTCATCAGCTCAACGGGACAGCGCACGCCCTTGGGGATGTAGGCGAAGGAGCCGTCGCTGAAGACGGCGGAGTTGAGCGCGGCGAAGAAGTTGTCTGAGTAGGGCACCACTGAGCCCATGTACTTTTTCACCAGGTCGGGGTGCTTCTGGACCGCCTCGCTAAAGGAACAAAAGATGATGCCGTGCTTTTCGAGCGTCTCTTTATACGTTGTGGCGACCGAGACGCTGTCGAAGACGGCGTCCACCGCGATGCCGGCTAGGCGCTTCTGCTCTTCCAGCGGTATGCCGAGCTTGTTGAAAGCCTCCAGGACCTCGGGGTTGACCTCTTCCAAGCTCTTGGGGCCGTCTCCCGGCTTCTTGGGCGCGGCGTAATAGACCATATCCTGATAGTCAATGTGGTTATAGCGAACGTTCGCCCACTCCGGCTCTTCATGCTTCAGGGTGAGCCAGTGGCGGAAGGCCCTGAGCCGCCACTCAAGCATCCACTCCGGCTCCTGCTTCTTATGCGAGATGAAGCGGACAATCTCTTCGTTGAGGCCCTTGGGCGCGACGTCAGCTTCGACATCGGTCGAAAAGCCCCACTTATAGTCCTTGTTCAGGAACTCTTTCGGCGTGGTAGTCATGGGCGGATTACTTCTGTTGGGTGATGTTGACTAACCTGGTCAACTACGCGGCTAGTGTAGCAAGGTGCTAAAGGGATTGTCAACCGATATGGTCAACAAAGAATGGGGGTTAACACGCTCGGACTTGAATCAGGCCTGTGTAAGAGTCAAGGGTACAGTGCATCAGGAATAGGCCATTTGCATCAGGACGCGCAGCCGCCCTTTGTACCGCCCCTGATTTCTTGGACAGTGATGTGATTGTATTCATGCGGCAACCACAGGGCAAGCGAGCAACTGACGGCGTGCTTGCTCTGGCGTCGCGTAGCGATGGCGCTCGACGAGCCACTCCCGGTTGTACCGCTCCTTGAAGGCAAGGAGCGCGAGGCGCAGCTCCTCCACGGTCTCAAAGGTTCGCACCCGGAGCAGTTGCTCCTTGAGGGTGCGGA
>VGPF01000043.1 GCA_016875535.1 Chloroflexota bacterium | reverse complement strand
ACCTGCCACCAGCGGAGTATGAGGCCACCAACGGTGCTATACTGGCCCCGGCAAGAGCCGGGACTCAATAAACGAGCCCTCCATCAAACCCGGGGCGGTTCACCCCTCACAACGGTCCCACTAGGGATACCCTCTCTTCTCTCGTCCCCCTCGGGAGAGGAGAGGGTTCTTTTTTGCCTGGCGTCAGTTCGCCTTGGCCGCCAGCGTCGCCACGTAGTCGCCCTGGGCGATGGGCTGCGTGGAGCGCGGCGCGGGCTTGAGCTCCAGCGCAGTAAAGCTATAGCCATAGGCCGAGCCTGCGGCCGCGGCGGGATGCTCGCCGCCCACCACTAACTTCAGAAGGACCACGGGCGCCTTTATCGCCGGGTTGCTGGAGGAGATGCTGAGGACCACCGTGGCCTCTCCCGCACGTATGCAGGTCACGTCCACCGGGCAGCGCGAATCGTTGACCACTTCATTGAAGGCGATGAGGACCTGCGCCCCGGCAAGCTCGGCGTAGCCGCCCACCTTCAAGGTGAAGGGCGCGTTCACCGCCACTTGCGTGTAGCCGCTGCCGGGAACCGGCGAGGCTGTGGGCCGTGGCGTTGTTGTGGGGGGCTTCTCATCGCCCGTGGAGCAGGCGGCGAGGGTGAGCGTCGCTAGAAGGGCTATCGCAAGCAGGCTGAACCGGCGCATCGGCGTCTCCTTTGCTCGTCTATAGAAGAGACGTCTGTGACACTTCGGAAGTTCCCTCTCGCCTAGTCCCGCCTTCGCCCTCGCTATAATGCCCCCCATGAAGTTCGCCTTCTCCTTCCCGTACCGTCGCGTCACGCGCTACACAGCCTACCGCAGGCAGGAGACCTTTATCGAGATGCTCAGCAAGGCGGAGGCCCTGGGTTTTGACGCCATCGCCGCAGGAGACCACCTGGTGATGCCCAAGTACCACCAGCATGTGGCGACGGAGGTTTGGTTCGACCCCTTCAGTCTCTTAGCCTTCGCCGCGGGCATGACCAAGCTGCGCGTCATCACGGACATCGTCGTCGTCCCCTACCGCTCGCCCTTCCAGACGGCCAAGTCCATCGCCACGCTGGACTTCATGAGCGGCGGGCGCGTCATCGTCGGCGCCGGCGCGGGTTACCTGGAGGGCGAGTTTGCCGCCCTGGGCATCCCCTTCCGTGAGCGCGGGGCCATCACGGACGAGTACCTGGAGGTGATGAAGCTCCTGTGGACGCAGGAGAGCCCGCGCTTCCAGGGGAAGTACGCCGCCTTCCGCGACATCGTCTTTTGGCCCAAGCCGGTGCAGAAGCCGCACCCGCCCATCTGGATCGGCGGGGAGACGCTGCCTTCCATGAAGCGCGCGGTGCGCCACGGCAACGGCTGGATCCCCTTCACTATCGAGGTGGAGGGCCTGAAGCGCGCCATGCAGACCTTCGAAGGGCTCTGGGCCGAAGCGGGCGGCCGCAAGCCCGGCTTCGATATCGTGATGCGCGCCGATAGGGTCCACCTGACGCCGCAGCCGATCCTCAGCCCCGATCGCCAGCCCTTCTGGGGCTCCGCGGAGCAGGTGGCGGGCGATATCCAAGCCTGCATGGAGGCTGGCGCCACCTACTGCATCGCCAATTTCCAGGGCTTTGAGCTGGGGGAGCACATGGAGAACATGGAGCGCTTCGCCCAGGAAGTCATGGGACGGTTCACGGGAAAGGCGGCATAACCACGGACACCATCATCTCCAGCGATTCCCATATCTTCGGGCCGCCGGCAGCAGCTGCGCGTGGTGTCCGCGCACTTCGAGGCCGGGTGGGCGCCGCGCAGGGGCTCACTCGCCCTTGAACTTCGGGTCGCGCTTCTCCAGGTAGGCGCGGTAGCCTTCCTTGAAGTCCTTGGTGGTCATCAGGCGCTCCTGGCCGAAGCTGCCGAACTCGAGATCAGTCTCCAGAGAGACGGACTCAGCGCGGTAGACGTGGCGCTTGATAAGGGCGACGGCAACGGAGGGCTTGTTCGCGAACTTCTCCCCGATCGCCACGGCGGCGGCAATCAGTTCCGCCTGCGGGACCACACGGCTGACCAGGCCGAGCCGCAGGCACTCATCCGGCGGGAGCGCATCGCCTGTCCAGAGGATCTCTAGCGCCTTCTGCGTGCCGACGATCTTTTGCAGGAGATAGTTGCCGCCCATATCCGGCATCAGGCCGCGCTTGATGAAGAGCGGCACCATGCGCGATTGATCGGACATGATGCGGATGTCCGTGGAGAGGGCGATGCTCATGCCGGCGCCCGCCGCGACGCCGTTGATGGCGCCGATGACGGGCATATTGAGGCCGCGCAGGAGCGTGGCGGGCTGGAGATCGTACCGCGGGCGCGGCCAGACGAGGTGGCTTTTCGGGCGGTCGGCGTTGCCCATATCGCCGATGTCCATGCCGGAGCAGAAGCCTTTACCCGCGCCGGTGAGGACCACGGCCTTCACCGAGGGATCGCCCTCCAGCGAGCGAACGATGGCGATGAACTCGGCCACCAGCGCGGAGCTGAGGGCGTTCAGCGTCTCCGGGCGGTTAAGGGTCACGAGGGCGACGGCGCCTCTCCGTTCCAGCAGGACTGCGGGGTCAGGCATGGGCGGCTCCAGGCGTGGGATGCAGGAGGAATGTAGAGGAAGACGAGCGTGGAAGTCAACCACGGAGGAGGAGGTTCTCCTACGGCCTGTAATCGTAGCTCCAGGAAGCTCCGAAGGCAAAGACTGTGAGCAGACAGCTATCCCCGCTTACGGTCGCGAAGGTCGTAGTTACCGGAAACTCGAATCCTCCACTTTGATTGACGAGGACTGACGACCCAAGCACCTGGGATCTGCCTCCTGGGCAGGTCAACGTGATTGACGTCACGGTGCTGCCCGGGAGGAACTTGGTTCCGGTAACCATGTTGGTGATACCTTGGTTGAAGGGAAAGCTCGTGAGACGAACGCTCATCGGGACTGAGAGAACGTAGGGGACGGCAGCTGTGGCGGTCCTGCCTGCCGAATCGGTGGCTGTGCAGTAATACCGAAGGGTATTCACCACTCCCGGAAGGGGTACTTGGAACCCGAGAGCGAACGTTCCGCTCTGGTCGATAGAAATCGGCGCAGTGTTGACCGGAGCGCCTTCGCAACGCAGGTTGCCTGAAGGTATGTTTCCGCCAGGCGTGAAGTTATAGCCTGTCATATAGACGGTCGCTGGGCCATTCCCGATGTTCACGTCGAACCCGTTTCCGGTGTAGAGAGATGCCGGTGGTTGCGGCGTTGCAGTTGGCCCCGCCGTCGGCGTGCGTGTCGGTGTCGCCGTCGGTAGAGGCGTCGGTGTGGGAGTTGGGATAGGCGAGGGTGTCGGCGTCGACAGCGGCGTCGGTGTTGCTGTCGGCGCCGATGTAGGTGTGAGTGTTGGTGAGGGTGTGGGCGTCGGCAGCGGCGTCGGTGTTGCCGTCGGTGTCGGTGCAGGCGTCACTGTGGGCGCTGCGGTTGGTGTCGATGTCGGCGCGAGGGTGACGGTATACGTTACCGAGGCGGTGATCCCGGCGGTATCCCTCGATCGGATCAAAATGGGCCCGAGCGGGGTCTCTTGCCGCAGCGCGACGTTGAATATGAAAGAGCCGGTGTTCTCAAGAGAAAGTGGGCTTGTGTTGAGCGGCGCATCGTTGGCAGTGAGCGCTCCCGTGTTGATGGCGCCGAAGGGCGTGAAGTTGACGCCTTCGATGCGGAAGGAGCTTCCCGGCGGTCCGGCGCTCGGAACGAGCGTTAGACGCGGCGGCACGATGATCTCGATGGATGCCGTAGCCGTGCGCCCGGCGGCGTCTATAACGGTGATGGCATTTCTGGTACGCGTGTTGATGCTCGGGAAGCTGACGCTTACAGAGAAGCTGCCTGTCTCGTCTATCGGGACAACGGCGGGATACGGCCCTCCCGGCATCCGGAAATCGCCCTGGCGGATGCTGCCGAAGGGCGTGAAGTTCCGCCCCGTGATGACGAAGGCGCCTGTGTGAAGCCCTGATGCAAGTGTCACCGAGAGCGTCGGTGGGCTTGGGGTGGGCGTGACCGTGGGCGTCGCTGTCGCGGTCGGCTGCGGCGTCGCGGTCGGTGTGCGCGGCACGGGGGTCGAGAGGACCGCGCCGGCCTTGAGCGCGGCGAGCCGAGGCGTGATTGTGCGCTCCATGACGGCAAGGCCGATGCCTTGGACGGGCACACCGCTCCTGGAGAAGCGGATGACGGCCGTGTTGATGCCGACGATCTCGCCGTTCATGGAGAGGAGCGGCCCACCGCTGTTCCCTGAGTTGATGGCCGCGTCCGTCTGGATGAGCCATGTGTCATCGCCATCCGGCGCGAGAAAGCGGGAGATGATGCCTCGCGTGACGGAGGCGGAGCCGCGCACGTCCAGGGGATAGCCCATCGCGACGACATCCATGCCCTGGTTGATGCCGTTTTGCGGCGCAAAGGCAAGGGCCTGGAAGCGCGCGCTGCAACAGATGCGCACGATGGCAAGGTCTCGGACGGCGTCATAGCCGAGCAGTCGCGCTTCGTAGCAGGTCGCATCGTTCACCGTTACTTCGATGAGCCCCGCCCCTTCAACGACGTGGAAGTTCGTGAGCGCAAGCCCGGCGCCGCTACTACTGTCCACTTCGATGATGACGCCGGAGCCGGAGGAAAGACTCGTCTCGACGAGGACGACGCCCGACCGCACTTGCGCGACCATCGCCTGCAGGGAGGGAGCAGGCGTCGGCGTGATGGTCGGCGTAGCCGAGGGTCGCGGCGTCGGCGTCTCTGTGGGTAGGGGTGTGGGCGTGCGTGTTGCAGTCGGCTCGGGGGTAGGCGTCGGCTCTCGAGTTGGTGAGTTCGCCGTGACCGTCGCGCGTACTGCGGCGGCGATCGTCGCTTGTCGGCGTTGGAAGGGGCGTCGGGGTTGGCCTGGGCGCCTCGGTGGGGCGGAGCGTGGGTGATGGAGCAGGCGAGGGTGTTGCGGATGGCGGAAGAGCGCGGATGGTCGCCTGCACGCCCGCCGCAAGAGTGGCTGGCAGGTCCGGGGTCGGCGCCGGTGTGGGCAGGGAGGATCGCACGAGGGACTGGACCGTCGCCGCGAGGTCATCCGGAATGGGCTGAGGAGATTGCGACGGGTCTTGGGTCTGGTTCGCCCTCGGCGTGGAGGCCTCCTGCAGATCGCAGGCGGAGAGAATAAGTGCGCCCAGGACGATCAAGGCGCACGGGAGCATCCTCCACCACAAAAGGCGCTTGTTCCACACGGCATCACCCCGACCCGGGGGCAGTATAGCAAGCCCGGGGAAAGACGCAAGGCGCGCAGGTTATTGTACAAGCGGCTGTGCGAACAACCCTGGCTGAGCAGCGCGTATCCGTCGCAAGGCGTAGAATTGCGGCGAGGTTAGTGGTGCACCAAACAGAAAACGCGCCCCGGCGGTCCTACGCCATCTTCGCCGTCGTGGCCATCGGGCTCTTCGTCGTCTCCGTTGACACAGCGATGATCGTCATCGGCATGCCGGCGTTGACGGAAGACCTGGATACGACTCTCGGCTGGGCGGGGTGGACCATCACCGGCTATCAGCTGAGCCAGACCGTGATCATGCCCATCGCGGGCAAGCTGAGCGATACCTTCGGACGCAAGCGCCTCTTTCTGATCGCGGTCCTTTTCTACATCACGTGCTCCGTTGTCGCCACAACGGCCCCCAGCGTCTATGTGCTGATCAGCGCGAGGACGCTCCAGGGCTTGGCGGGCGGTGTCTTTCTTCCCTCGGCCACGGGTATCGTGGGCGATGCCTTCGGCGGCGCGCGCCGGGGGACGATGATCGGCCTCTTCTCCAGCGTCCTGCCCATCGGCGGCATGATCGGCCCGAACATCGGCGGCGTCCTGGTGGACCTTGCCTCCTGGCGGTGGATCTTCGCCTTCAGCATCCCATTTTGCGCCGCCTTGTTTACTCTGGGGGTGCTGGTGATCCCCAATAAGCCTGGACTTCCCGGCAAGCACAAGGTTGATGTGGCGGGCGCGGCGCTCCTCGCGGCGGCCGTCATCTCTTTCATGTACGGCATGACCTCCTGGGCGAACCACCCCGACCGGATTGACAGCCCGTCCGTTTGGGCGTTTTTCATCATCGCCGCAGTCTTCTTCGCCTTGTTGATGCGCCAGGAGTACCGGACGGCGGATCCGATGGTTGACCCGAGGTTGCTTTGGAAGAAGTCGTTCGTTGCGGTCAATGTCTACACGTTTATCCATTCAGCCGTTCTCTTCGGCACATTCACCTTCATCCCCCTGTATATGAAGGACGCCTATGGGCTTTCGGGCACCCAGAGCGGCGCGATCCTGACGCCGCGCTTCGTGGCTGCGGCTATCTTCTCCGCCATCGCGAGTTTCCACCTCAGCCGCACCGGCTACCGGGCGCCCATACGCATCGGCGTCATCGTCATCGTCCTCAGCGTGGCGCTCATGTCCTTGGGGAAGATCGAAGCGGCGCCCATCGCCGTCCTGACGGTGCTGGTCACGCTCACGGGCGTCGGCGGAGGCATCACGAACCCGGCCACGAACAATGCGGCCCTGGACCTGGAGCCGACGCGCCTTGCGGCCGTGACAGGCCTGCGCGGCATGTTCAGGTCCATGGGCGGCGTGGTGGGTATTACGGTCACCATCGTCGTCCTCAGCAACTTCGATGACAAGGTGCGCGGCATGGAGATCATCTTCCTCAGCATGGGCATTTCCCTGGCCGCGACCCTTATCCTCATCGGCTGGATCCCGGAGTCGCTCAAGGTGCGACAAAAGCGACAGTAAGGTCACCGTCGCCTCTGGGCGGGATGGTATACTGCCCTCGCAATCACCCGTCAGGAGCGCCTTATGTACCTCGTTCGACGCACCTATAGAGTGAGGCCCGGCAAGCACCGGGAGGCCGCTGAGCTTATGGTGAAGATATGTCGGATCTATGAGAAGGCGGGCCAGCGCGGCCCGACGCGGGTCTACTGGAGCGGGCAGACGGTCCCGGGGCTTGCGAACCATATATACATGGACTGGATCGCGGAGAAGCTCGAGTCGCCGTACCGGGAGGGCAACGTGGCTCCCCCGGAGGTGGGGCCGATAGCGCGGCAGCTTGCCGAGCTGCGCGAAGAGTCCTGGATCGAGTTCTTTGAGATGTGCCCCCCGGTGAAGTAGGCGCCGTGAATTGGCGGACGCAGGAGAACCTGGTCGAAGCCTTCAGCGGACTTGGGCGGCTGCCCGATGAGAAGATTGACCTGGCCGCTTCGGCCTTGCTCGTCGCCGCCGGCGAATACACTGACCTCGATATCCAGCGCGAGCTTGGGCATCTTGATGGCCTGGCATCGGCGGCGAAGCGGCGCTTAACCGGAGAGCGCGACGCCCTGGCGGACGCCAACTCCCTGAGCCGCTACCTCTTCGATGAAGTGGGCTTTCGCGGCAACCGCGACGCCTATTACGAGCCGCAGAACAGCTACCTGAACGACGTCCTTGCCCGTCGGCTCGGCTTGCCCCTCACGCTTTCGCTACTATACATAGAGGTCGGCAAGCGGCTGGGGCTGGGCTTTGAGGGCGTCGGCATGCCGGGGCATTATCTGGTGCGTCACTGCGAGGAGACGCGCCTTTGCATTGACCCCTTCAACGGCGGCGTGCTCCTCTCCGAAGACGAATGCGCCGCGCGCTTGCGTGAGACGATGGGCCGCACCGATCTTGTCTGGGACCCCAATTACCTGCGCCCCATAGGCAACAGGGATACCCTCGTGCGCATGCTGCGCAACATCAAGCAGGCCTACCTACGGCTGGACGACGCGATGCGCATGATCCGCACCATAGACTACCTGCTGGCGCTGCAGCCGTCCCTGGCGGAAGAGCGCCGCGACCGCGGTCTCCTTCGCTACCGCCTCGGCGATCACGCCGCCGCCCTGGATGACCTCTCCGCCTACCTGCGCGATGCGCCGGACAACCAGGACGCGCCCGCCGTGGCGAACTTGGTGGAGCGGATGCGGAGAGGGTAGGGGGAGGGTGATTTCTTCTTCTCTTTATCTCTTACCCCAATCTCTTATCTCAACTCATAGCGTCTCTTGCCCACTAGACAGTGGTAGTTATTATATAGGTAGACGGTGAAGCATGGAGGAGGTGGCGGATGGCGTTGGCGATGGGCGGAGCGGTTGCGCGGAAGAGTGGTGGGGCTCGGGTACCAGATTTGCTTGATGGCGAGTTTCTTGGCTTTGGACAGGCAAAAGTCGGCTGGGATACCAAGGACGCGGACGCTAATGCTCTGAAGGTTGACCTGCCAACCGGTGGGTCGGTGAATGTCCCTGTGGTAGGTTTCGGCATTGGCGTCAAGGATGTTGATCTTGGGTTCTGGAATGGGCGTATAGAGTCGCTAGTCGCAGTGGTAGACGCAGACCGCGACTCTTGGGTGGGCATAGGATTCTCGTCTGACGACCAGCCGATATTGTCTGCAGCTGGTGCCGCTGCTTCGGCAGGTAAGGTCATTCAGCTAGGCCGGCCGATCGGAGGCACGGGCAACAACAATTTCTTCTATGACACTAATGGCTTCGGCATTCACAATGGTTCAATGGGGCTATATGAGCAAGTACTCTGGGATAGCTCTCAAGGTGCTTTCTACACCAGCAATGCCTCCTCAATTATTGGGGGTGCTTTGCGCTTTTACAGTGGTGCGATGGGAGCGAGCGCCATAGACCTTGTGGTGCTCCGGGATGCTGCAGGCACACTCGCCCAACGAAATGGCGGGAATCCCCAAGCATTTAGGGTTTACAACACATACACCGACTCGAACAACTACGAGCGCGGCTTCTTGCGCTGGAACAGTAACGTGTTGGAGGTTGGCAACGAGAGTGCTGGTACTGGGTCAGCTCGCAAGCTGCGCCTGATTTCAGCGGGTGGACAGATCCACACTGTCTCCTCCTTGTACATAGGCGATGACTTCCCCACGAGTGGAGTGAATGTTAGCCGTTACTCAATGAACGGAATCGATTTCAACGGAGGCCCGTCTGGAAATCAGGGCCCCTTCTTTATCGGCGCTGCTCGAACCACCAGCGCTCCTTCTCAAGGCGGCAGCCTGACGCTCTACGCCCAGGACAGCAATGGGACTGATGTTAGTGGCTCGGCTCTTGTCCTCAACCCCGGGCTGGCAACAGGGACTGCGGCAACGGGTGACGTAACCATCAGCGGCGCCAACCCTCTTGGGTCGGGCAATACACTACAGACGCGCGTGACGCGGTGGGCCTTCCAAGGCTCCACCGGCCACATCCTCCCGGGCGCAGACAACGCCTATGATATTGGCGCCAACACGCTCCGTCTCCGCAAAGTCCACGTTGGCACCGAACTGCATTTCATCACCAACGGCGCCTTCGACCACTACTTCGCCCACGGCGCTAACCTGACCCTCCAATACGCCAACAGCTTCATCCTGAACCCCGGCGGCGCAGGCACTGCTATCTCCTTCACATCCTCCGGGCATCTGCAGTTTGCCGATGGCAAAAACATCATCGTGGACTCCACCACCGGCACCAAGATCGGCACCGCGACCACACAGAAGCTCGGCTTCTATAACGCAACGCCGGTGACCCAGCGCACCAAGGCGGGCCACAACAACTGGGCCGCCTTGTCCGATGTGGTGAGCGCCCTCGTGGAACTGGGCCTCTTCGATCAGGCGTAGCGCAAGGATCGTGGTATCACTATCAGCATCTTCGCGGGCGGGATGCCTGCGACAAAGGAGTTGCATGTCGAGCAGCAGTCAGGTGGTGGAGGAGATCGGCAAGATGGATAAGTTGGACGTGGAAGGGACGGACCTTTCGCTGCCGCGCGAGATCGAGGCGGCCATCGCGGCGCGCCAGCGCCAGGTGCTCCGCAACTCGGCGGTGCTGGCGCAGATGAATCTGCGCCTGGCACGCCGCCGCGAGGCCCAGGACGAGGTGAAGGCCTATAGCAAGACCTTCGACCAGCACGTGCGCGATATCGCCGAGATCGACCGGATGTACCCGGAGGCCAAGGCGATGATGGCGGAGATGGACAAGCAGGCCGTCGTGCAGAACAAGGAGTCGCGCGAAGAGAAGTAGCCTCGGCGGTTCGGTCACAATCGCATAGCACAGCCTTCGCCAGGACAGAGAGCCGGGAAGGCGCAAGCCTCACACGCTGGGGCGGCGCCTTCCCATTTTGTTTGCTCGAAGGCACAGACCAGGCTGGGACTCTCCCGGCGTTATACGAAATGCTCAGGAGGCGCAATGGGCGTCACGCAGGAAATGGAAAAGATGTCAGTGGAGGATGTGGTTGATCTGAAGCGTTCGCTGGAGGCCGACCACGCCGACGCGCACGAGGCGTTCGACCGCGATGAGCGCTACTACGCGCTCGACTTCAAGAACGAGCTGCGCCTGCCCGACCGCCTCATCTCCCACGCGGCCATCGTGCCCACCGCCCGCTTGAAGCACCTTGCCCCCAGGAACGTCAACATTGATACGGGCGGCGGGCGGCTCTTCATGGAGGGCAAGCTCTGGCCCCAGCCGGGCGGCAAGGGGCGCGGCTCCGGCCCGCTCCCGCCGGGCGCAGGGGGCCGCATGCGCCAGGGCGGCGTGGACCCCATCGAGCGCATCAAGGACATGGACATCGAAGAGTGCGATATCTTTGTCAATTACGGCGCCGTCATCGGCGTCGGCGTCTCAGGCCTGGAGAACGCCGAGCTCGCCGCCGCCCTGGCGCGCATCTACAACGAGTGGCTCGCCCGCTATTGCAGTCACAACCCCAAGTGCCTCAAAGGCATTGCCGCCGTGCCGTTGCAGAACGTCCCCATGGCCATCGCCGAAGCGCGCCACGCCGTCCAACAGCTCGGGATGATCGGCGTCAGCGTGCCCTCCAACGTCCACGGCAAGCCCATCAGCGACCCGGATTTCCATCCCTTCTTTGAAGCCCTGGAAGGCCTGGATGTTCCCCTGGGCATCCACGTCGGCCCGGCGTCCACGGCGTCCGCCATGCCGGCACGGAGCGGTTCGATAACTTCCTCATCATCCATCCCATCTCGCACCCCATCGAGCAGATGATCGCCCTTGCGGGCATCGTCATGGGCGGCGTGCTGGAGCGCTTCAAGAAGCTCCGTGTCGCCTTCCTGGAATCGGGCGCCGGCTGGGCGCCCTTCCTCATGGAGCGCATGGATGAGGATTATGGGAAGCTCAGCCACCTTGGCCCCTATATGAAGGCCAAGCCCAGCGACTACATGCGCTCGGGGAGATGCTTCTTCGCCTGCGAGCCTGAGGAGAAGACCCTGCCTATGGTGTTGAAGCTCGTGGGGGAAGACCAGGTCGTCTACGCCTCTGACTATCCCCACTGGGACTGCCTCTTTCCCGATTCCGCCCGCATCATCTACAAGCGGGATGACCTCTCACAAGCGGCCAAGGCGAAGGTTCTAGGAGAGAACACGCGGCGGCTCTACCGCTTGGCGTAGGGCCGCTTACCGGAGCTTGGGCAGCGCGTCTTTCGCGAACCGCGCCATGGCCTCGCACAGCTCCGTGTGCGTCAGGCCCCGGAAGCGCAGGGTGATGTAGGAGACGCCCAGCTCCTTCAGCCGCGCCACCTGCTCCCGCGCCTCGCCAATGTCCGTGCTGAGGGAGGAAGCCTCTTCTCCCCCGGCGAGCGAGGTGTGGCGCTGGGTCTGTCCCGCCGCGCCGGAGTAGTAGAGCGTATAGCCCATACGGAAGCCTTCCATGCTGCGCCCGCGCGCCGCCAGCAGGCGCTTCAGCTCCGCCACGTCCTTGGTCAGCGTGCTCCAGGTGCGTCCCAGCGGGTGCCAGCCATCGCCTAGGGCCGCGGCGCGCTCCAGGGTCTTCTGCGTCCCGCCGCCGATGATGATGGGCAGGGGCCTTTGCAGCGGCCTCGGCTGAAATGCGATGTTGTCGAAGGAGATGTACTGCCCCTGGAAGGCGGGCTTCTCTTCGTTCCACAGGGTGCGCATCACCTTGATGTATTCGTCCGTCAGCGCCCCGCGCTCGTTGAACGGCACGCCCAGGGCCTCGAACTCTTCCTTGATCCAGCCCACGCCCACGCCCACGGTGACCCGCCCGCCGGAGAAGACGTCCAGCGTCGCCAGGGACTTGGCCAGGATCACCGGGTGGTGGTACGGCAGGACAAAGACGTTGTAGAGGATGCCCAGCCGCTTGGTGCCGGTGGCGATGACCGTCCCCGTGACGATGGGATCGTGCCAGAACGGGCTCACCGTCTTGGCGTGGGAATAGGGCATCACCGCGTGGTCGCCGATGCTTGCGGCGTCCAGGCCCATCTCCTCGGCCAGGCGCAGCGTCTGCTGGAGCGCCGCCAGGTCCGGGTAGCGCTGGAACGGGCTGAGGCCGAAGCCGAGTCGCATCGCGCGCCCGCTAGTTGCTCGTGACGCTCAGCGTGTAGGTCCCGGTGCTGGCATCGTCCGGGTTCGTGACCACCACGTAGATGGTCCCGGTCTTGGTGGCCGCGTACTGGATGCGCGAAGCCTTGGTGTTGCCGAAGTCGTCGTTCGCCGTGATGATGGTGCGGCCGTCGCTGTCCACGAGCACCAGGTAGGAGTCCGCCAGGGTGCCGAGGCTGACTGCGATGATGTAGGTGGCGCCCTGCCGGATGGAGAGGGTGAAGATGTCGCTGTCATCGGCGGCGTTCAGCGCGCCCTGCACCGGCTGGCCCGAGGTCACCGCCGCGGCGGAGCAGGGCTCGTTCCCGTAATCGTCGGTCACCGGGTCGTTCGTCGTTGAAACGGTGATCGTGTAGGTGCCGTTCTCGCCGCCGCTGGAGCGCCGCATGGCCAGAAAGAGGGGCCCGCTGGTCTGGGCCGTCCAGACGATGCGGGAGGCGAGGGTTTGGCCGATGTCGTCATTCTGCGTGATGCCGCAGTCGCTGGGCCCCTCCAGCCGGAGGTTGGAGTCCTCCAGGGTGATAAGCCTCACCTCAGCCTTGTAGCGCGTCCCTTGGGTCGCTTGGAAGCTGAAATAGTCCACATCGCTATCGCTGTTCGTGACGCCGTTCATGGCGGCGCCGAGGGTGAGGGCGGTGGCCTTTGCCTGGGTGTCTCCGTGATCGTCCGCGGCCGGCGGCAGCGGCGCGATGGGCGGGAAGGTCTGGAAAGAAGAGAGCATGCTCTGCACGATGGGCCCGTGCAGGGAGGCCAGGCTCTCCCGCACGTTGCTCTGGGCCACCACCGCAAAGTCGCCGTTCGTGGTGATCACCAGAAGCAATCTGATGGGAACGCCGTTCGTCGTCGCTCGCGCTTCGATGGATATCCCCTGGGGAGCCACGGTGCGGATCCGCTGGACCTCCTGGTAATCGCGCAGGCCTCTTCGCAGCTGGTCCGTGAAGAGGGCGGCATATTCATCGGGCGTGATCTTGGGGGCGCGCTCGTACGAGATCTGGACGTTGGTGCCCAGCGGATGGGTGAAGCGCGCCACCTGCGCATTGGCGAAGATGGTCCAGTTCTCCGGGTAGGCGATGGAGACGCCGATGCGGCTGTTCTTATAGGTGTACTGGAGGGGCACTGGCGTCGGGCGCGGCGTCGGCGTGGGCGTTGGGGTTGCCGTCGGGGTCGGCGTCGGCAGGGGCGTTGGGGTAGGCGTTGGGCGTGGTGTCGGAGTGGGAGTCGGCGTCGGGGTCGGCGTGGGCGTTGGAGTCGGCGTGGGCGTCGGGGTCGGTGTCGCCGTCGGCACCGCGATGGCGTCCTTGCTGGGCTTGCCCGGCTTAGCGGGCTGCTCCATGCGGAAGGTGCGCGAAGCGGTCACCGGCGGCGAGAGGGGCGTGTGGTCCACCGCCAGAACCTCGATGGCCACCGTATGCTCCCCATTTTCCAGAGTCGTCAGCTTCACTTGCGTCTTCGTCGTCCGCGTCACCGGGACGCCGTCAACGGTCACGGCATAGACCGCCCCCTTGGGCTGGTTCTTGGCGCTGTACTTGACCGTGACTTCCACCGCTTTGACCGATTGCCCCTCTTTGGGCGAGGTGATGCTTAGGGTGACGGGCTTGCTCTGGGCGAAGACCGTCGCGGCGCCGGCAAAGAGGGCGATAAGGAGCGCGGGAAGGAGCAGCCAGCGCAGTCGCAAGGGGAAGGCCTGCATCAGGACCTCGTTTCAGGGCAGGGAGGGCATTGGACGCTAGGCGCGATTATAGGCGGAGGGTCTGTGGCGGTCAAAAGGGAGAATGGTGGCCGGAGGCACGTGCGACTGCTTGAATCCAGGGGGAGACCTGAGATTCAACGCCGCTGGGGGGTCAGCCAACCTTTGCAGGTACGTGCCTCCGGCCACAGGTACTACGTGTAGCGTCCTGGAACGGATGCACGTGCAGCGTCAGCCGTTCAGCGCGATGCGTAGTGGCTAACCCTCGTCATTATAGCCAACCGGACAATTCCCGTCACGCCGCAAAAGGGGCGCTCCCTAGGTATGGCGGGAGGCGCGCGGAGCCGTCCGAGGGGGAGGAACTCCAGAGTCTCTGCGGCGACGTCCTGCACGGCTTCAGATTTGCGGCCATTCCCGCTACAGTGGGAGGGGTGCATGTCGCCTTCTACTCGCCGGGAGCCTGTGCCGTGTCCACCCAAGAAACCGTCCCCGCCCCGCCAAGGAAGAGCGCACAGGAGGGATTCTCCTCGCGCTGGGGCTTTGTTCTTGCCACTGCGGGCTCCGCTATCGGCCTTGGCAACATCTGGCGATTCCCGTACATCGCCGGAGAGAATGGCGGCGGCGCCTTCCTGGTGCCCTACCTCCTCGCGCTGATCGTCATCGGCATGCCGGTGATGGTCCTGGAGCTCAGCGCCGGGCGCGCCGGAGGCGCCGGGGTGGTGGGGACCTTCGCTTGGACAAGGGAGCGGGCCGGATTCCTCGGGCTCTTGATCACGGCGGGCGTCATCTTCCTGCTCGCCTACTACCTTGTAGTGACCGGGTGGGCCATCGGCTATTTCATCCAGGCACTGGCAGACCGGCATCCCTCCTTCGGCGATTTCACGGACGGCTACACAACGCTCGTCTACTTCGCCATCGCGGCCGCCGTCACCATCGCTGTCGTCGCGGGGGGCGTCAGCAAAGGGATCGAGCGCTTCAACATGGTGCTCGTTCCCCTGCTCTTTGCGGTGATCATCGGGCTGGCGGTCTACGCCTTCACCCTTTCCGGCCGGCGTGAGGCGATGGAGTTCTACATCTCGCCCCGCGCCGAGGCGTTGGGCGAGGCCGAAGTGTGGATACGCGCATTGGGGCAGTGCTTCTTCTCGGTAGGCGTGGGGATGGGCGTGCTCATCACGTATGGCGCGTATGGAAGGAGGGATGTCGGGACGCCCGGCCTTGCCGCCACCGTCGGCCTGGCCGATTCAGGCATCGCGCTCATCGCGGGCTTTGCCATCTTCCCGATGATTTTCACCTTCGGCGGCTCGCCTGCGGCGGGGCCGGGCTTGGCCTTTGAGGCGCTGCCCAGGGCATTCGAGCAGTTTTCGCCCCTCGTCGGCTATCTCGTCGCCGTGACCTTAGAGGTGGCTCCGTTTGTCTGAACAGCCGGGCCCGTTGTGATAAGTGGAATCATGCTGCGGTGTTTTGGGCTGCCTCGGGCGCAGGCAGCGACTTCGCATAGAACTCGTCTGGGGTCATCCCGCCGAGACTCGAATGGGGCCGCCGGCTATTGTAGAACACGAAGTACCGGCCTAGCCCAACCCGCGCCTCGGACACCGAATCATACGCCCTCAGGTACACCTCCTCATATTTGACGCTCTTCCACAGCCGCTCGACGAACACGTTGTCCTTCCAGCTTCCCCGCCCGTCCATGCTCACGGCGATGCCGTTCTCCTGGAGAAGGCTGATGAATGCCTCGCTGGTGAACTGGCTTCCCTGGTCCGTATTGCAGATCTCCGGCGTGCCATGGCGCGCGATGGCCTCGTCGACCGCCTCGCGACAGAAGCTCACATCCATCGTGATCGATAGCTTCCACGCCAGCACCCTGCGACTGTACCAGTCCACCACCGCCGCCAGGAAGACGTACCCCCTGGCCATCGGCACATAGGTGATGTCCATCGCCCAGACCTGGTTCGGCCGGGTCACGGCCAGTCCTCTGAGCAGGTAGGGATGGACAGGATGGTTGGGGTGCCGCCGGCTGGAAGCGGGCCTCCGATAGAGCGCCTCGATGCCCATGCGGCGCATCAGTGAGGCAACATGTCGCCGCCCAGGGCACAGGCCCTCCCGTCGCAGCATGTCGCGCAGCATCCTGCTGCCCGCAAATGGGTGTTCCAGGTGCAGCGCGTCCATGCGGCGCATGAGGCCGAGATCAGCATCGCTCACCGCCCGGGGCCGGTAGTAGACGCTGGCGCGGCTGATGCCGAGGGATCTCGCCTGGCGGACGACGGGCAGGGCGTGGGTGCGGTCGATCATCGCCGCACGTCCAGCAGGCCGGCCTTGCTGAGCGCAGCTCCTAAAAAATCGTTCTCCAGCGCCAGCTCACCGATCTTGGCGTGCAGCGCCTTCAGGTCCACGGGCTTCTCCGTTGGCCCCGGCCCTGGGCCGAAGACCTCTGCCGCCCGCTCCAGCACCTGCGCCTTCCACTGGGTGATCTGGTTCGGGTGCACGTCGAACTGGGTTGCCAGCTCCGCCAGGGTCTTCTCGCCGCGGACCGCCGCCAGCGCCACCCTCGCCTTGAACTCTGCCGAATGATTCCTGCGGGGACGTCTGCTCATCGCTCGCTCCTTTTTTCGATGGCGCTATCATGCCATCTTCAGGCAGCGATTCCACTTATCCCCACTGTCCAGTTTTCCGGAGCCACCTCTCTTCTATGTGGCCCTTTCGGCGGCGGCGCTCACCTCGGCTGTCTCCTTATTGGAGACGGCGCGTGTGGGCGCGAGCGACTTCTTCAAGATTTCCAGGGCGCGGGCGCTTCTTTGCGTCAGCTTGCTGGTTGTGGTGATCGGGCTTGCGCCCGCCTTGAGTCACACGCCGCTGGAGTGGCGGGTCTTTGACCGGCCGGTCTTGGATTGGATGGACACGCTCTTTGGGGATTGGCTGCTCCCGCTGGGCGTCCTGATAACCGTGGGGGTCATCGGTTGGGTGGGCGGCGGCGCACTTCTCAAGAGTGAAGAGCGGCCCTGACTTCTCTACAGGGGCGCGATCCTGCTCTGCCGGTGGCTGGTGCCGCCGATGATCGCGCTGCTGCTGGTCTACCGGCTCTTCGATTAGGGCGATACGAGGCTGGTGCCGAAGGTCGGGGTCGAACCGACACGGGCTTTTGGCCCAACGGTTTTTGAGACCGTCGCGTCTGCCATTCCGCCACTTCGGCTTATCTGCTCGCCGATGCTGAGGAGAAAGCCTGCATTAAAGGCTGGGGTGATTGTGAAGATGGTGCCGAGGGCCAGAATCGAACTGGCGACACCGCGATTTTCAGTCGCGTGCTCTACCGACTGAGCTACCTCGGCCCACGAAGAGATATGGTACGGGCGCGCTTACCGGGGTGTCAAGGAAAGGCAGGAGCCGTTTCCTCTTATGGAATGGGGGAGAAATAACCTTTTTCGACAGCCTGCGTTTTACCTAATGTACGCCCCATCGGCGCTCTCTTCTTCTTGTCCGCCTCCCCCCGCGAAGCGGCGGTCTGGTCTTCCCCCGGGCCGCCGCTTCAACATTACTTAAGCGAGGCGCGAGGCTAACGAGAGGGCTTCTTGACCTTGGGGATGCCGCCGAAGCGCAGTCGCATGAGGCCCTTGATGTCCCGCCACGCCGTCTGGACGACCTTCACCCGGGTATCCGGGTCGTCCACCCAGTGAACGGGGATGTCCTTGATCTTGAAGCCGCGCTTCTCCCCGATGATGAGGATCTCCGAGTCAAGGAACCACCCGGTGTCCTTCGTCACGGGAAGGATGGCATCGGCGGCGGCGCGGTTGAGGGCCTTGAAGCCGCACTGGGCGTCTGAGAAGCGGGTGAAGAAGGTGAGCTTGATGAGGATGTTATAGCCCCGGGAGGTGATTTCCCGCTTGAGGGGGCGCTTCTCCACCTTTGAGCCCTTGGCAAGGCGCGACCCGATGGCGATGTCGTACCCGCCTGTGGTGACGGCCTCTATCAGGGGCGGGAGGGCCTCCAGCCCGGTGGAGAGGTCAACGTCCATGTAGCAGACGGCGTCCGCCTTGCTCTCCAGCCAGGCCCTGCGGAGGGCGCGCCCGCGCCCGCGCTGGTCCAGGCGGATGGCGTGGACGCGGCCCCCTGTTTTGGGGCCGTACTCCTGGGCGATGGCGAAGGTCTTATCCGTGGAGCCGTTATCGGCGACGACGATGCGCCACTGGTAGCCGCCCATGCGCTCTTGGCAAAAGGCAAGCAGCTTGTCTAGGGAGAGGGGAAGCTGTTTCTCTTCGTTCAGGCAGGGGATGACGATATCGAGGGTTGACATGCCGCCGGTCATTATAGCGTCTGCCCGGGGCCTGCTTCGGCGGGTTGTCCCGTAGGGTGTGCCCTCGATACAAAAGCCGCGATTGTGCTAAGATTCTCAGGTCAGAATATGCGCCGTTCCGCATCACGATATTCAGCTGAGCGACCCTGGGCGGTCGCTTGAGGGTGGCATATGGTAGTACCTGGCGATCTCTTCGGTGTCATCCCCCTGTGGGTTGCGGTCTACATCGCCGCCTTCATCGGTGGGAATGCGGCCAACTATGCGCTCTACGTTCGTTTCATCAAGCCCATCCTGCTGGGGCATAAGAATGAGAAGCGGTTCGATCAGCCGCTGAAGCGCCTGTGGGGGGTCGTCCTGGTTGTCTTCGGCCAGCGGCGCGTCTTGATGAGCCTTTCGTGGAAGTGGCGCGACCTGGCGGGGATCGGCCACGCGATCATCTTCTACGGCTTCATCTCGATGGTCTTCAGCTATGCGCTCTTCATCTTCCTTGATTCCATCAATCCCAAGATCTCCGGCTATGTGCTGGGCCCTGCCGGGCTGAAGGTCTTTTTCTGGTGGCTGGACATCCTGTCCGTGGCGGTGCTGGCTTCGCTGATCTGGGCGGCCTACCGCCGGTGGGGCAGGACGCCCAAACGCCTTTCCACGTTAAAGTCTCGGGAGGCGGCGATCATCCTGTTGGCCATCGGCTCGCTGATGCTGCTGCACCAGCTGACGGAGATATCGAGCGTGGCGGCGGACCTTCGCGGGCATGAGCAGGGTATCGTGATCGAGCACCTGGAAGGGGCGCGGACGCCGGCGATCTCCGCTTCTACGCCTGTGGCGGGGAACATCGGCCAGGCGCTGGCCTCGGCGGGCATCTCCTTCGATGCCGCGAACACGCTGCACGGCTTCTTCTACTGGCTGCATCTACTCTTGGTGCTGGGCTTCGGCGTTTACATCGCCTTTTCGAAGCATATGCACATCATGGCCTCGCCGCTGAACACCTTTTTCCGGTCGCTCACGCCGCGCGGCAGGCTCATCCCCATCGCCAATCTCACCGAGGCGGAGAGCTGGGGCGCGACGAAGCCGTACGAGTTCAGCTGGAAGGAGCTGCTGGACGGCTACGCCTGCGCCGTCTGCGGACGCTGCACCTTCAACTGTCCCGCCAACATCAGCGGCAAGCCCCTTTCTCCCATGAACCTCATCGAGCACATGAAGGAGAACCTGCTGGAGCAGGCGCCGGCCCTGGTGAAGGTCCAGGCATCCAAGACGAGCGACGCGAAGGCGAAGGCCGAGGCAATGCAGAAGGTGGCGGAGAAGCATCCGATCTTCAACGAGCACTTCACGGAGGAGTGGGTGTGGAACTGCGTGACCTGCTCCGCCTGCGAGCAGGAGTGCCCGGTGATGGTGGAGCACATTGACAGCATCGTGGACATGCGGCGGTACCTGGTGATGACAGAGGCGAAGATGCCGCCCCAGGTGCAGCAGACGCTCCAGAGCATCGAGACGCGCGGGCACCCCTGGCGGGGCACCCAGGCGACGCGGACGGACTGGGCGAAGGGCCTGCCGGTGAAGACGATCGCGGAGGCGGGCGACGCCTCCAAGATCGAGGTGCTGTTCTGGGTGGGCTGCACGCCCGCGCTGGAGCAGCGGAGCCAGGCGACGGCGAGGGCGATGGCCCGGGTGATGGAGCGCGCCGGAGTGAAGTACGCCATCCTGGGGGTGGAGGAGTCCTGCAACGGCGATCCCGCGCGGCGCCTGGGGCACGAGTACCTGTACGACATGCTGGCGCGGCAAAACATCGAGACGATGACCAAGTACCAGGTGAAGAAGATCGTGACGACGTGCCCGCACTGCTTCAACACGCTGCGGAACGAGTACCCGGACTTCGGCGGGACGTTCGAGGTGGAACATTACGCGACGTTCGTGAACCGGCTAATCAGCGAAGGGAAGCTGAAGCTGGCGAAGCCGATCAACGCCTCGCTGACGTACCACGATTCGTGCTACCTGGGGCGCTACAACAACGTGTACGACGAGCCGCGGCAGCTGATCCAGGCGATCCCCGGGGTGAAGCTGGAGGAAGTGCCGCTGCGCAACCGGGAGCGGGGCTTCTGCTGCGGCGCGGGCGGCGGGCATATGTGGGTGGAGGACAGCTCCGGCCACCATATCAACCACCTGCGCACGGAGCAGGCGCTGGCGAATAAGAGCGGCATCATCGGCGTCTCCTGTCCGTTCTGCCTGCAGATGTTCAAGGAAGGGATCGAGTCCAAGGGCAAGAAGGACGAGGTGAAGGCGATGGATGTGATCGAGCTGGTGGCGGAGAGCATGGGGGAGTAGGGGACCTCTCCCGGTCCTTGTCGTGTCCCTTGTTCCAGTTGTGGGTGGTTTGTGTTTTTCTCCTTTTCGTTTGTTGATTCGTTTCGAGGTGTCGCGGTGGGA
>VGPF01000042.1 GCA_016875535.1 Chloroflexota bacterium | reverse complement strand
GGCGTCTCTTCAGCGCCATCGGCTACCTGCCACCAGCGGAGTATGAGGCCACCAACGGTGCTATACCGGCCCCGGCAAGAGCCGGGACTCAATAAACGAGCCCTCCATCAAACCCGGGGCGGTTCATACCATACATCACCAGGTGTTCCTGGCATTACGCAATTTCCCAGTCTACTTCATGTTAGATCCAGCCACCAACAATAGGCCAATCTTGGAAACCATTGTATCTGGAGCTGCCCTGTTCATATGCCGCCGAGGGTCTAGGATCCTGCCGAATCTTGGCTCTTGGGCAACCGACGCAAAAGTAGCCGAGTCACTTTAATGAAAGCCACAAAGGAAACACAGGAGATTGCTAACAGAACAAGATGCTGAGATGCAAGCTCGGTCAATGTTAAAGCTCCAGAGGCCCATTGATATAGGCCAGCAAACAGAATGATAAGCAATATTGGACTCTTGACCACCACACAGATCATGTATTGAGTACGAATGTTGGCCTTAGCTACGTCTATCAAGTCTTCCTTTTCCCCACTTTGCAGTAGTTCGCGAACTTGTGGGCGAAAAATCGCTCTGAACAACCACCCCGGAACGTGTCTTCCCTCTGCCAAAACGGCATAGGCAAGAAGTCCTCGGTAAGCAAAGAATAGCCCGATCGCACCCAAGGCCACTCCACCGAGTATCCAAGGAAAGACAGTTTCCATTGGCGCTTGACCACCCAAAGTTGGCTGTTGCTCTGTTCAAGCCTATCGCTAGACGGGTGCATTCTACCGGAGATGTGGTTCGAGGGCAGGTGGCAGGGGAACCTCGATAAAGGCAGGCCCTGACAAGGGCGGGGTTTTGGTGTACCCTTGCGCTGATGAATCGAGGGTCACGATTCATAGCGGTGCTTCGCGGTGTTGATTACTGGTTGGTGGCGGCGGTCGCGTTGGGAGCGTGGCTGCGCTTCGTCCGCCTGGGCGATTTCCACAACCCGTACTACACCGCAACGACGGCCTCCATGCTGGAGAGCCCGAAGAACTTCTTTTTCGGCTCCTTTGACCCGGGCGGAGTGGCGACGGTTGACAAGCCGCCCTTCGCCTTTTGGGTAGATGCCATCCCCGCTGCTATCTGGGGCGTCAAGGCGTGGACGGTGACGCTGCCCCAGGTGCTGATGGGCATCCTGGCCGTCCTTATCCTCTATCTCACCATCAAGCCGGCCTTCGGCCGCGTCGCCGCGCTGGTCGCCGCCTTCGTCCTCGCGGTCATCCCCGCGAGCGTGGTCATTGACAGCCGGAACGAGCCGGATGCGCTGCTTTCCTTCGCACTCTTGTTGGCGGCGGTCTGCATCGTGAAGGCAGTGCGGACGGACAGGCTCTTGTGGCTTGTTGCCTTTGCCTTCTGCATGGCGATTGCATTCAATGCCAAGATGCTCGTGGCGGTGGTGCCGCTGCCCGCCTTTCTGCTCTACTACACCCTGGCGGCGCGGCACCATGCGCGGGAGCTGGTGGGGAGGCTGGCGCTGGTCTCGTCGCTCGTGCTGGTGCTGGCCTTCTCCTGGGCCACGGCAGTGGCGCTGACGCCCAAGAGCGACCGGCCGTACATCGGCTCCACGCGCGATAACTCGATCTGGACGCTCATCTTTGAGTACAACGGCAGGAACCGTTTCAGGAACATGGGCGCTCCGGGCCCGGGGCCGCAGCCGGGAATCGGACAGCCGGGCTTTCAGCAACCTGGTCAGCCGCAGGGGCCTGGTCAGCAGCCGGGGCTCCAGCAGCCATTCCAACCGCCGCAGCCTGACCCGCCGCCGCAGCCTGGGTTCCAACAGCCGGGTGGTCCACCTCCCGGAGGACAGCAGCCGCAACCCGGCTTCCAGCAGCCCATCGGCCCGCCGCCGGGGCAAGGCGGAGCGCAACAGCCGCAGGGGCCAGGGCAACAGCGGCCCCCTGGACAGAATCAGCCTGGGCAGCAGCCCGCTCGAGGCACTCCGGGCCAGGCGCCGCAACCGGGCCAGCCCGGCGGCTTTCAACAGCCGGGCCAGCCGGTTAATCCGCAACCGGGCCAGCCGAGGGCGCGCAACGGCATCTTCGGCCTCTTCTTCGGACGGCTTGCGGCACAGCTTGCCTGGCTCTTGCCGCTCGGCATCTTCGCGGCGATGGTGGCCTTCACGAAGCTCTTCAGTGAAGGGGTCTACCGGCGGCCGGCGACCATCCTCGAGCACCTGAGAGAGACGCCTCCGGCGGCGCAAGGGTTGCTGTGGGCGGGCTGGTTCGCCACGGCGGTCATCGTCTTCGGTCTGGCGGACGCGACGACAACGCATCCCTACTATCTCGTGGGCCTCGCCGTTCCGCTTGCGGCGGTGTGCGGCATCGCGGTGGCGGCGCTGTTGGACCTGTACCGACGGGGCGGGCTTTTGGCCTGGCTTCTGCCTGGGGCACTGGCGGCGGTGGCTCTCTATCAGACGCTGGCGGCGCGCGGCTATGTTGAAGACTGGGTGGTGGCGCTGGCCTTTCTGACTGCACTGGCGGCAATCGTGCCTGCGGTGGTGGGGCTATGGCACAGGCTGAGCGATACGCCGCTGGCCAAAGGCTCGGCGCTGGCCTGCGCCTGCGCGGCGCTGATGATCCCTGCGGCGCTCGCCTACACGTCGAACGGGCAGATCGTCGGCCCCGGCGGGCCGAGGCCTCCAGGCCGACCCGCCGCGCCGAACCCTGAGGTGCAGCGGGTGGAGCGCGTGGCGAACTACATCAAGAGCCGGGGCGATGCCGGGTCGAAGTTCGTCGTGGGGGCCTTCAGCGCCCGCGAGGCGGCGCCCTTTATCATCGCGGACGTGTCGGCCGTCGCCATCGGCGGCTTTTCGGGGAACGACCCGATCTTCACGGTGGAGCGCTTCAAGGCGATGGTGGCGCGCGGGGAGCTGCGCTACATGCTGTTGGCCCAGGGCAACCCCGGCGCGCCGACGGGCGGGCAGGCGGTGCGGACGCAGATCTCCAACGAGATCCGGGGGCGGTGGGAAGACGTTTCGCTCCTGGCCGGCCTGCCGGGCGGGACGCTCTACCGGGTGAAGGACTAGGCGAAGGCCGTATCGAGGGCGGCGACCTGCTCCTTGGTGAGCGACCAGCCGGATGCGCCGCAGTTTTCTTCCACGCGCTCGACGCGGTTGGATTTGGGGATGGTGACGACACCGGGGCGCGAGAGGCACCAGTTGAGGACGACCTGGGCCGGTGTCTTCTTAGTCTCTTCCGCGATCTTCGCCAGGGTCTCCGTGGGGCCGTGGCGCGGGAGCAGCGGGCGCTTGGTAAGGGCGCCCCGGGCCAGGGGGCTATAGGCCATCACGGTGACGTTGGTCTGCCGGCAATAGGGGATAAGGTCGCGCTCGATCTCGCGGTCCATCAGGCTATAGAGCACCTGGTTGCAGACGATCTTGTGCTTGCGCATGGCGGCCTGGGCCGCCTGCTGCTCCCGGGGGGAGAAGTTGCTGACCCCGATGTAGCGGACCTTCCCGGCATCCGCCAGGTCTTCCATGGCGCGCATCGTCTCTTCTATGGGGACGCTGCTGTTGGGCCAGTGGAGCTGGTAGAGGTCTATGACGTCTGTCCCAAGGCGGCGGAGGCTGGCATCGCAGGCTTTGAGGAGGTCGGCGCGGCGCAGGTGGTCGCCGGAGACCTTAGTGGCGAGGAAGACCTTTTCGCGGAGGCCTTTCATCGCCTCACCGGTGATAGGCTCAGTGCCGTAGACCTCGGCTGTGTCCAGGAGGTTCGCGCCGAGCTCGATGGCTCGGCGGACCGGCTGGACGCCGCCGCGGTACTGCCACAGGCCTAGGCCCACCTCCGGTATCTTGACGCCTGTGCCGCCGAGTTCTCGGTAGAGCATATCGCCTCCCATCGCCGCTCAGTATACTGGCTCCTACGTCGCAACAAAGGCTAGAGCAGTGTCTGGGAAACGCATCCCCATCAATAGGCTGCGGGCAGGCGGGCGAGCCTATCCGCGCGGGATCAGCCTGGCCTCCACAAAGGCCGAGGCGCAGGCGCTGCTCCTGGTGGCGGAGCTGCTGGAATCGCGGGACGTTTCGCGATGGCTCTCCAGGCGCCTGGGCTTGCCGGAGGATAGCGTCATCGGGCCGCCCGCCGTTGAGACGGAGGGGGAGTTCGGCGATCTGGCGGCGCATGCGCCGGACGGCGCCTTGCGCGGCTGGATCCAGCTGCACCTTGGGAAGGCGTGGCGCGGCGAAGAGGGCAGGCGGCGCACGGTGCAGCGCGTGCCCGTCTACAGCATCGCGCTCACGAAGCGGCAGCGGCCGGACCTTTCCCTGGAGGAGATCGCCACGCACCTGGAAGGGGCCTATTGCGTGCTGGACGAAGAGGGTCGGCGGGCGGCGACGGCCTTCCGCGACTTTGTGGCGGCGGCGAAGGGCGGCGCGGCCTAGCCGGTGACGGCGCCCTGGGAGGCCGAGGAGACGAGCTTGGCGTACTTGGCCATGACGCCGCTGGTGTAGCGCGGCTTGGGAGCCATCCAGCCCTTCAACCGGGATTGCATCTCCGCCTCCGGGATTTCCACATCCAAGCGGCGGGCGTTGACATCGAAGGTGATCATATCGCCGGTGCGGACGGCGGCGATGGGGCCGCCGACGGCGGCTTCGGGCGCGACGTGGCCGGCCATGAGGCCGCGCGTTGCGCCTGAGAAGCGCCCGTCCGTGAGGAGGGCGACGGACTCGCCTAGGCCTTCGCCCACCAGGGCGGCGGTGACGCCGAGCATCTCGCGCATGCCGGGGCCGCCCTTGGGGCCTTCATAGCGGATGACCACTACATCGCCGGCCTGGATCTTCTTGGCCTGGACGGCGGCGAAGGCGTCTTCCTCCCGGTCGAAGACCTTGGCGGGGCCGCGGTGCTTCATCCGCTCGTGGCCCGCCACCTTCACCACACAGCCTTCCGGCGCCAGGTTGCCGTGAAGGATGACCAGCCCGCCCGATTTCTTGATGGGGTTCCCAAGGGGACGGACGACGGGCTGTCCCGGCGTCTCCTTGGCTTTGACCGCCTCCTCCGCGATGGTCTTGCCGGTGACGGTCATCTCGCTCTTGTGAAGGAGACCGGCATCCAGCAGGCGCTGGAGGACGAGGGCGACGCCGCCTGCCTCATGCAGGTCGTTGGCGACGTAGTTGCCGCCGGGCTTCATATCGGCGTAGAGGGGCGTGCGGTTGCTGACGGCATCGAAGTCGTCTATATGCAGCTCTATGCCCATCTCCTTGGCGATGGCGAGGAAGTGGAGGACGCCGTTGGTGGAGCCGCCCGTGGCTGCGATGGCGGCGATGGCGTTTTCGATGGACTTGCGGGTGATGATTGTGCTGGGGCGCAGGTCTTTCTTCAGGCACTCCACCGCCAGCTTGCCGACTTCGATGGAGACCTTGTCCTTATCCGGGTGCATCGCGGGGATATAGCCCACGCCCATGGGAGAGATGCCCATCGCCTCTATGGCCGTGGCCATGGTGTTGGCGGTGAACTGGCCGCCGCATGCGCCGGGGCCGGGGCAGGCCGCCTTTTCGATCTCCAGAAGGTCTTGGTAGGAGATCTTGCCCGCCGCGTGGGCGCCGATGCCTTCAAAGACGTCCTGGATCGTGATCTCCTTGCCGCGATAGATGCCGGGGGCGATGGAGCCGCCATAGTAGACGATGCCGGGGATATCGAGCCGGGCGAGGGCCATCACCGCGCCGGGTGTCGTCTTATCGCAGCCGGTGAGGGCGACGACGGCATCGAAGAGGTGGCCGCGGCAGACGAGCTCGATGGAGTCAGCTATGATTTCACGGCTGACGAGGGAGGCCTTCATCCCCTCGGTGCCCATGGAGATGCCGTCGGAGACGGCGACGGTGTTGAACTCCACAGGGACGCCGCCCGCCGCGCGGATGCCTTCTTTCACCTTTGCCGAAAGCCTGCGGAGGTGAAAGTTGCAGGGCATGACCTCGATCCAGGTGTTGGCCACGCCGATGATTGGCTTTTTGAAGTCGTCATCGCTAAAGCCGACGGAGCGGAGGTAGGAGCGGGCGGCGGCGCGGCTGGGCCCGTCCACAAGGAGTCCGCTCTTGTGCTTCAGGTTCGGCGGCGCAAGGGTGGTCATGGCAGGTTCCTTTGAAGGGAATGGGCGAAGGGAAAGGAGCCTTACCAGTGTACCTTCAGGAGGGCTTCAGTCAAGCCGGGAAGGAGAGAGGCGAAGGTGAGGAGCGCTTGGCCCCGTAGTGCTCTTCCAGATTGCGATACAATGGCCCGGTTTTCTAGGGGGCTTTCCTTTTGGCAAAGTGGACCATCGCTCGGCTCTCTCGGTCCGGCCTTGCGCAGCGCATAAGGGCGCCTGCTGAAGCCGGGCCGTATCAGACCTTGCTGGACGAGATTGTCGCGGGGCTGGGGCTTTCCTGGCCGCTCTTCATCGCACTCCTGCTGATCTTGCCGTACGTCTCCGCCGTTCTGATCGTCTGGGTGTCAATCGGGATTGACGAACTCCCGACCGGGGCCTGGCGAAATCTCGCTCTGCCTGGAGTGCTGATGGCTTACGTTGCCTTTGCCTACCGTGTGAACCTGCCTGCAAGAAAAAAAAGGCTGGAGGCCTTCCGCAAAGTGGTCCAGGCATCGGATGAGGAGTACAACGCCCTCATCCGGTCGGGATGTACGCTCCGCCGGAGCCATGAAGCCCTGGCGATAGCGGCCGGCGTCATCGTCGGGCTGTTTGTTATGAGCCCGTGGGATCCGGGGGAGAAGACCGCTCCTAGTTTCATCTGGACCCTGATATCGTTCACTGTGATGTTCGGGATGATCGGCTGGCTGATCTTTCAGGGCCTGGCGAACACCATGCTCATGACGGTGCTGCACAGGAAAAAGCTGAACATAGATATCTTGAACCCCGAGCCGGTGCAACCGATGGCGATCTGGAGCCTCCGTGTCGCCGTCGGCTTCTTCGGAGGCATCACCGTGAGCCTCATCTTCCTTTCCCGTGGCGACCTCCTTGAGCGGTCAACGCTTACCGTCTATTCGATACTGGGACTCGCGGCGCTCCTCGTCTTCTTTTTCACGCTGCGCAGCACGCACCGACAGATGGCATCGGTGAAGCAGCGTGAGGCGAAGCGGGCGCGGGAGCGCATACTCGCCTGCGCCGAGCGGCTGAAGCGGACCACCGACTCTAGTCAATCGGAAAGCGTCACCCGGCTGTCCGCGGAGCTATCGGCCTGGACGGTGTATGAGCGGCACATCTTGGAGGCCTCCTCCTGGCCGTTCAGCACCACGACGCTCCAGCGGCTGGCTCTGGCGACCATGACGCCAGCGCTGGTCTATGCAGCCAAGGTTGCGGCCAGTCTCTTCAAGTAAGCCGCTGAACTGGCAAACGCCCGGTTGATTGCCTTTGTGCCATCGGCATCTTGCCCTATCCTGCGCGCGCTCTGTACCATTCAGGCCAGATGTTCTAGTCGCGGCTCTATAGGACGGCGGACTGGGAAGGGATGGGATATGTGGAAGGGCGTGGTGATTCAGGAGAGTCTGGACGATGCGGCGCTGCTTGCGCAGGCGCAAGTCATTGGGACGCGGGAGTACGCCTTGGAGGGCACGCGCGATGGCCGGTCGCTCCACTTCCACAAAGTCATCGTGAGCGATGAGGAGAAGCATGGCTTCGTCGTCGCGGCGGCGCGGGCGGTCAAACAGGGGCCGTGGTACATCCACCTCTGCCGCGACGACCGCATCGTGGTGGTCTACAACGACCATATCTTCGAGTTCTCCATCAAGGACAAGCTGAAGCTGCAATCGGCGCAGAAGTACGGCGTGGTCGTCGGCATCCCCGAGGCCCAGCTCGACTTCGGCCACCTGGTGCAGAACCCCTACGGGTGAGTGAGGAGTCCGCGATGCTGGGCCAAGTGCGGAGCTGCGTTGTCACGGGGCTGGAAGGCTCCCTTGTTGATGTGGAGGCGATCGTCACCGGCGGCCTGCCGAAGGTGCTGATCGTGGGGATGACGGACGTCGCCATCCAGGAGGCCCGGGAGCGGGTGCGCGGCGCCATCAAGAACTCCGGCTTTCGATTCCCCGGCACGCGCGTCTCTGTCAATCTTGCCCCTGCCGATGTGCACAAGGAAGGCCCTGCCTTCGATCTGCCCATCGCCGTCGCCATCCTGGCCGCATCCAACCAGGTCCACGGCGACCTGCGTGACACGCTCCTCGTCGGCGAGCTCTCCATGGACGGCAGCCTGCGCCACACCCAGTCCATCCTTCCGATGGTCGCCGTGGCGGTGGAGCGCGGCGTGCGCAAAGTGATCGTCCCCGCCGTTGACGCGGCGGAGGCAGCCCTCATCGAGGGGGTCACGGTCTACCCTGCCGAGCGCCTGGGCGATGTGGTTGACCATGTTCACGGTCTGAAGCCGCTGTCCGCTGTCCCTCCGAGGCCCTTAAGCGATATCCGCTGCGTGCCGAGCAGCGCCCTCATAGACTTCGCGCACATCAAGGGGCAAGACCACGGCAAGCGCGCCCTGGAGTTGGCGGCAAGCGGCGGCCACAACATCCTGATGGTAGGGCCGCCGGGCAGCGGCAAGACGCTCATGGCCCGGGCGCTCCCGGGCATCTTGCCCGCTCTGACACCCCAGGAGGCCCTGGAGGTGACCAAGCTCTACAGCATCGCGGGGCTGCTTCCGCCGGATATGCCGCTGGTGACCCAGCGGCCGTTCCGAGCGCCGCACTACACTATCAGCAATGCGGCGCTCGTGGGCGGAGGGAAGATACCACGGCCTGGGGAGATCACCCTGAGCCATCGCGGCGTTCTCTTTCTCGACGAACTGCCGGAGTTCGGGCAGGCGACGCTGGAGGTGCTGCGACAGCCCTTGGAGGACAAGGTCGTGACCATCAGCCGCGTCAACGGCACGGTGACGTACCCGACGAACCTCATCATGGTGGGGGCGATGAACCCGTGCCCCTGCGGCTTCCACGGCGACCCGGTGCGCGAATGCACCTGCTCGCCGGTGAGCGTCTCCCGGTACCAGCGGCGCATCAGCGGGCCTCTGCTCGATAGGATTGATCTTTTTGTCCAGGTGCCCCGAGTGGAGTACGAAAAGCTCGTCTCGGACGCGCCTGCGGAGTCGTCGGAGGCGATACGCCAGCGGGTGGAGGCGGCCCGGGCGCGCCAGCGGACGCGCTTTGCGGGGACGGCGTGCCTCACCAACGCCGATATGTCGCCGGTGGAGGCGCGCCAGCACTGCACGCTGGACGAGGCAGGCCAGCGGCTCATCCAGGCGGCGATGGAGCGGTTCAATCTTTCGGCACGCGCCTTCCACCGGGTGCTGAAGCTCTGCCGCACCATCGCCGATGTGGCGGGTGAGGAGGGCATCTCTGCCGCGCATGTGGCGGAGGCGCTGCAGTACCGGGCGAGGGGGCTGGGGTAGGGCGCTCTCGATTGGCACGGTGACGTACAATGACTGCATCATGTCTACGGCACTCGCCCGCGCCACCTACGGCCTCATCACGGAAGACCTTCCGAAGATGCTTCTCGGCCAGGGCGACCTGCCCGCCGCCTACCGCCAGTTCCGCCCGGTACGGGAGAGCGCCTTGGACAACCACTTCATGGCCTCCCACGGCTTCCCCGGCAACACGGCGGCGAGCCTGCGGAAGATCGGCCGCATCACAGGGCACGTCAAGGAGTTCGGCAATCCCCTCGCGGCTAACGCGCTCTCCATCGGCACGGATGTCGCCATCGCCACCGTTGTCCACCTGTTCGACGACCATGACGGCGTGGCGCGGTGGATGAGCGATATCTTCATCAAGCAGTTCGTCGAGCACATCGGCTCTGAGTACGATACGAGCCGGAAGCTCCTTGCGGCGGAGCCCTATGAGCCCCAGGGCTTCACGGATATCTCGGCCGGCATGGTGGCCGTTGAGCAGGGGCCCATCGGCACGATCAGTTCCACGATCATTGACTTCCGCATCGGCCGGGTGATGGGCGTGGCCTATGTGGTGGCCCTGGGCAAGGTGGAGCGCAAAACCGTGGTGCGCGAAGTGGCGCTCAGCCTGGAGAAGCGCATCGTCCGCGTCACCCTCGGCGCTGCCTAACCTATCGCTGCGCTCCTGCCTTCAGCTGCTCGAGCACGTCCATGATCTCGTCGGAGACGATGCCTCGCGCCAGGCCGATCCCTGACCCGCTGGACGTGACGTTGATCGTTTGGACGATGCTCACGATCTTCCCGCCTGCATCGAAGACCGGGGAGCCGCTGCCTCCCTGCGCTGTGGCCGCGTCATACTGCATTACGCGCCCCACCGGCGGCGGCTGCGTGGTATCCAGCACGTAGCGCGAGATGACGCCCTGGGTGATGACCGGCGCGCCCGTTGTCCCTTGGGGATAGCCCACGGCAAAGATGATCTCTCCCGCCCCGTCCAGGGCTGTTCTGCGAAAGCTCTGGGCCGCGACAGGCGTCCCCGGCTCGCTCTCCAGGCGAAGGATAGCGATATCCATGTTCCTGTCCCATCCGGTGAGCGTTGCTCGGCGAGTGATGCGCTGGCTGTCTAATTCCACCGAGATAAGGGACCCTTGCCTGGGCAGGCCGTTCGTATCCAGCACCACGTGGGCGGCGGTGATGACATACCGATCGCCGATGTACACGCCGCTGCCGACCGCCCCGTTCGTGCTGATCCGCGCGATGGCGGCGCGCACCTGGCCATAAATGGCCGCCGCAGAAGGCTGAGGCGTGGCGGTTGGCACGGGCGTGGCGGTTGGCGGAAAGGTGGGGAAGACGATGGGCGTCGGCGTGGGGATGGGCGTCGGGAATGGAGGGAAAGTAGGAAAGACGATGGGCGTGGCGGTAGGGATGGAGGCGATGGCCAGGCGGATCTTCGCATCAACGGTCGCCTGGACGGGGTCTATCGTAGGCGTGGGCGTAGGCCGTGGCGTTCCGGGCAGCCCCTCGTCTTCGTCGCCGCCGCAAGCCGCCAGCGCGAGGCAGAGCGCCGTAGCGACCAGAAGAGTGCGGGCGGCTCTTCCGCAGCCATCGGCGTTGTCTGCAGTCTTCTGCGCGCGAAGGGTCATAGTGGTGAAGAGAACGTCGTCCCCTTACGGAGCGATTTCCACCCATCTACCCTCGCGCTGCGATTGCCGCGCCGCGTCAATCACCTGCTGGCTCCGCCAGCCGTCGTAGAAGCTCGGGGCGATGTGGCGCTCTTGCTGGATGGCCTCCACGATCAGGCGCGTCCAGGCCAGGAAGGGCGCGTAATGGGGGTCCGTCACGCCCGTGGGCATCGGCAGGGTGGCCGTTGGGATGAGCTCTAGCTTGCGCTCGCCCTTTTTCGCGCCGAACAGCTTGTCGCCCTCCAGCGCCAAGGTCCCCTCCATCCCGTAGGCCTCCAGGCGCATACCTGCGCCGCCCGCGGCGATGGCCGCGCCTGAAAGAAAGGCGCCCATCGCGCCGCTGGCGAAGCGGAAGAGGAGGAAGAACGTATCGTCAACGTCCGTTCGGATTGTGCTGCCGTCTATCAGGCGGTGGTCCTTCACATAGGTATCCAATTGAGCGCTGACGCGGGTGATTTCACCGAAAAGGAAGCGGAGCATGTCAATCGTGTGCGATCCCGAGGCGCCGATCCAGCCGCCGCCGGACTTCGCCTCGTACCACCAGCGCGCCGTTCTTCCCTCGTTCGCGTAGACAAAGTTTCCAAAGGTGGTGACATGGGCATGCATGATTTTGCCGATCTCGCCCTCCTGGATACGGCGGCGCATCTCTAGCCGCGCCGGCACCGTGCGGAACTCGTAGTTTGTCAGGTGGAGGACGCCTCGCTTCTTGGCCGCCTCCAGCATGGCGAAGCCCTGGCGCTCGTCCAGCGCGAAGGGCTTATCGCAGAGGACGTGCTTGCCCGCCGCGATGGCCGCCATGGACCCTTCGTAGTGGAGGTGGGGCGGCGTGGCGACGCACACCAGATGAACATCAGGGAGCTCTGCAAGCTCCCGCGCGGAGGTCACGGCGTGAGGGATGCCGAAGCGCTGGGCGACCTGCTCAGCGCGAGCCTTGCTGCTGCTGCAGACTGCTGTCACACGTACTCCGGGCGTTTGCAACCAGACGGGGACCTGCACCCGCACGCCGAAGCCGGTGCCGATGACGCCGATGCCGATTGGCTTCCCTGTCATACCCGCTCCTTGCGCCGTGCGGCTTGCGCCTCCAGCGGCGGCCACCGCATTATACGGGCCTTCAGACTCCTGATTCGCAAGATGCCTCTTCAATCGGTAGAATAGCCCACACGTGGAGTTGGACCCTTCAGGAGACCCCGCCTGTGCATCTGATGTATTTCACGGAGCAGCCCTTTTCGTCCTTCCCGGAGGATGCCGCGCGCGATTTCGGCCAGACCACGCTGCTCTTCTCCAACCGCTACTTCGATGCCGAGGTTGCCAGCCGCCTCTACAACGAGCGGCTTGAGGAGTACCTCTATGCTGAGGAGTGCGGCGTGGACGGCATCATGCTGAACGAGCACCACAACGCCCCCTTCTGCATGCAGGCCAAGATCCACATCTTCGCCTCCATCCTTGCCGCCGCCACCAAGCGCGTGAAGATCGTTCTTTTGGGCAACCCCCTGCCCGTCAGCGATAACCCCGTGCGCATCGCGGAAGAGCTTGCGATGATAGACCTCATCTCTAAAGGGCGCATCGTCAGCGGCTTCGTCCGCGGCGGCGGGGTTGAAGCCCTGGCCACCAACACCAACCCCGTCTACAACCGCGATCGCTTTGTGGAGGCCCACGACCTCATCCTCAAGACGTGGACCACTCCCGGCCCCTTCCGCTGGGAGGGCGAGCACTACCAGATGCGTGTCGTCAACCCATGGGTGCTGCCCATGCAGCGGCCCTTCCCGCGCGTCTGGATACCCGGCATCTCCAGCAAAGAGACCATCGTCTTTGCTGCGGAGCGCGCCTATCCCTATATCGCCCTCAACACCACCATTGATGACACCCTGGCTATCTGGAAGATTTACGATCAGGCCGCCAAGGCCGCAGGCTACCAGGCCGGGCCGGAGCACCGGGGCTACCTTAGCAGGTGTCAGGTGGCGGAGACGGAAGAAAAGGCGATGGCGCTGGCCAGGCAGTTCCTTTGGATGCAAGGCGAGTATTCGATGAGCAATCCCGCGTGGGTCATGCCGTCTGGCTACCTGGGCGCGTGGGCCCGGCGCACCGTTGCCCAGCAGCATGCCCCCGCTGGAAAGCGCACCTTCGCCAGCTTTGAGCAGCAGCTTGCCAGCGGCCAGCTTATCGCGGGGACGCCCAGCCAGGTCGTCGCCAAGTTGCGCGTGGTCCTGGAAAAGGCGCGCCCCTCCGTCCTGGCCCTTTGGGGAAACGATGGGCGCGTAAGCCACCAAGACTCCATGACCTGCATCCGGCTCTTGGGCCAAGAGGTCATGCCCGCCCTCCGCGAAATCGGCAAGAGCCTTGGCTTAGACAGCCCCTTTGAGAAGAACTCGCCTGTCAGCCTGAGCCACGCTGGCTCCGTGACATAACTAGCGACGGCCTGATATGCATAGATAGTGCATAGATAGGAAATTCGAAAGGGGGTGGTAGCCTAGGCCTACCATCGCCAGCTAGCGGGGAGAGAGGCCACAATGATTATCGTTCGCCGCATCCTTGCCGTTCTGCTTGCCGTTATCTTCATCGCCCTTTTCACCGTAAGCCTCGTCCTCAGCCGGGTCAACGGGACTATCGGCAGTCCTGATTTCATCTCCAAGCAGCTCCGCGATGCGAACGTCTATACCTGGATCTATGACGACCTCGCCCCTGCAGCCATCGAAGAGGCCCAAACCGATAACGCGGACCTGAAGATTGACCTCACCAAGATAAGTCCTGACTTGATCGCCGTCACGCGCGCGCTTCTGCCCCCGGATTGGCTCCGGCAATACACAGAAGAGACCCTTGACCAGACCATCCCCTATTTCTTCGGTCGAGAGGACCACTTCGAGATCGTCGTCCCGCTGAAAGACCGTCTCCGCGATTCCATCCCTACCGTGAAGGCGGCGCTCAAGAGCGATCGCATCGCCGCCGCCATCTATGACGATGTGGTCACGGACATGGTGGACGAAGCGCTGAAGGATAAGACCATCCCCTTCGGTCTGACCTTCACCACAGCCGAAATCGTGGAGACGATTAAAAAGATCGCCCCGCCCGACTATGTCCAGGGGCAGATGGCCAATGCCGCTGACGCTGTCTTCCCCTACCTTGCGGGAGACAAGGAAACCTTCGTCGTTCGCGTAGACCTCAGCAGCCGGGCCGACCCGGCGGCGCGTGAAGTGAAGGCGCTCATCGCGAAGAAGGACCTTACCACCTTCGTCTTCGACCAGGTGATAGCGCCGACGGTGCGCTCCAGCATCGGCACGAACCTTCGCGTTCCCTTCAACCTCGTCGTCACCAGCGCCGATGTTGACCGCATCATCCGTGAGACGCTCCCCCGCGATTGGGTACAGCTCCAGGTGAACAACCTGGTGGACGAAAGCGTCAATTACCTGGTGGGCAAGAAGCCATCCTTCTCCCTTACGATTCCCCTTGCCGACCGCCAGCAGGCTGCCCTCGATTCAGTAGGACGCCTCATGGACCAGAAACTCGCCGATGCCTACACCTCGGCTCGCCTTTGCACAGCGCAGGAAATCGCGACGCTGAATCCCCTCACCTTCGTCAACACCGGCATCCCTTGCCGCTATCCGAATTTCTCCATAGAGCAGGTCAAAGCCCTGGCCGGACTGGTGAACTACCAGGCCGAGGTAGCGCGCATCGTTGATAACGCCCTGCCCAACTCCTACGTCTTTTCCGAAGCCGACCTGCGCAGGGCCTTCGGCGCCGATCAGTCCCAGCAGTTCGACGACCTGCGCCGCTACCTAACCACCGGCGTTGATTTCGACCAGGCCGATTTCGAGGAAATCATCGCCAAGGACGATTACACCGGCCGCACGCCCTGGGATCAGCTCTCCGCCGCCGCCAAAAAGCAGGAAGTGGAGCGGAGCGAGACCGTTAAGGACTTCCGCAAGCTTCGCGATCGCATCAAGCGCAACTTCACCTATACGGATGCAGACTACCGGAGGTTCCTCGACGATCGGACAAACGCTGACTTCACCTCAAGCGACCTGGATGATGCCCGGGATGCTTTGGGAATGATCGGATTGTGGAAATGGATATTCCTCGGCTCCCTCGTCATCCTGGTTCTTGTCGGCCTTCTGGGCGGCCGCCGGAACTGGAGCAAGATGCTCTGGTCGGCGAGCGTCCTCTTCGTTGCCGCTCTGCTCATCCTCATCGCGGCAAAGCCGATTTGGAATGCGCAGGCGGGAGATCGAGCTGCAAGGGAGCTCCAAGAGGAGATAGATAAGTCCGATACCACCAAGCTGGAAAGAGTCATCATGACCAAGGGCAAGGAGATCGCGGTCAGCTCCCTTGACGATGCGGGCGGCAAGGTCGTCTTGGTCGGCGTCCTTAGCCTCGTCATCAGCGTGGCCGCCGGGACCGCCGCTCTCGTTGTCCTCCAGCGGAGAGATAGGCCGAAAGGCCCCAAGCCGCCTGAGGCGTCGCCAGCCGCGAAATAGGTCGCACGCCATTACGCGCCCCATTCGCCATACGCCGCGCCTGCGCTTGGTACAATAGCCCGCGTCACGCCTGCGCTTGCACTGGTTCGTCGCCCGGCGTGAGAGGAGGCCGTCGTGGACTTTCGCTTTACCCCTCAGCAAGAGGCCTTTCGCAAGGAGATTCGCGACTTCCTGAAGCAAGAGCTGCCCCCCGGATGGGTTGAGCGCGAAGTGGACCTGGACGATGATGACGGCAGCAAGGACAAGTTCGCCCAACAGCTAGCGAAAAAGATGGGTCAGAAGGGCTGGGTCACCGGCCCGTGGCCCAAGAAGTATGGCGGCCTCGGCTGGACCACCCTGGAGCAGGTCATCTACACGGAAGAGATGACCCTCCACAAAGTCCCGCGCCCCTACATCAACGATGCCGGCGTCTCCAACGTCGGCCCCACCCTTGCCATCTACGCCAGTGAGGCGCAAAAGACCAAATGGCTCCCCGGCATCGCCAAGGCCGACGAGCGCTGGTGCCAGCTCTTCAGCGAGCCCAATGCCGGCTCCGATCTCGCGGGCCTGGAGACGACCGCCCTCGAGGACGGCGACGACTTTGTGGTGAACGGCACCAAGATCTGGACCTCCATGGCCCACAAGGCCCAATGGGGCGCCATGCTCGCCCGCACGGACCCCAAGGCGCCCAAGCACAAAGGCATCAGCTACATCATCGTGGACATGAAATCGCCCGGCATCACCTTCCGTCCCCTCATCAACATCTGTGATGTCTACTCCTTCAACATCGTCCACCTGGATAACGTGCGTGTCCCCAAGTCCAACCTCATCGGCGAAAAGAACCGCGGCTGGTACTCCGGCGCGACGACCCTGAACCTGGAGCGCTCCTTCGTCCGGCACGCCCTCATCGGCAAGCAGTACATGGATGAGGTGCTTGCCTTTGTGAGGAGCCAGCCGGGCGGCATAGACTTCCTGGCCCGCAACGCGAGCCTGCGCCACAAGATCGCCCAGATCTACACGGAGCTCCACTGCGGCCGGTGGATCGCCTATCGCGTCGCCTGGCTCCAGAGCAAGGGCGCGCCGCCCTCCTACGAATCGTCCGTCTCCAAGCTCTTCAACGGTGAGATGACGCAGCGCATGGTGGCCTTGGTGATGGATATCCTGGGCCTCTACGGCCAGGTTAAGGAGCACTCCAAGTATGCCGTCCTGAGGGGCAAGGCCCAGCAGCTCTACCTGGCCCAGCGAGCCATCACCATCGGCGGCGGCACTTCGGAGATCCAGCGCGGGCTCATCGCGCGGCGCGGCCTTGGCCTAGGACAGGGCGCGTAGGCTAGAGCCGCTCCAGGGGTCGCAGCTTCAGCCGTCCGTCCCCTCGCGGCTCTAGATATCCGGCCTTCTGCTCCTGCTCGTGGTCAAAGATGACCAGCCACTGCTCGCGCAGGGCCTGGTCCAACAGCACTCGCTTCTGCTTCAGGACCTCCACCGGGTAGAGGTCAAAGCCCTGGGAGTACGGCAGCGGCAGATGCGCCACCGTGGGGATCAGGTCTCCAAAGAAACAGGCCTTCCGTCCGCCCACATCGAGGACGACAATCTGGTGCCCCGCTGTGTGCCCGCCGGTCTTTTTGCACCAAAGCCCCGGCACGATTTCCGTATCGCCGTCCAATAGCTCAAGCTGATTGTTGCGCTTCAGCGGCTCGATGTCCTCTTCGAAATACCCGGCGGCATTCCGCTCGTTGGGATGGGTTGCCTCTTCCCAGTCCTCACGCTGCACCAAGTGCTGTGCCTTGGAGAAAGTGACGGCCAGCACCTCGGTTCCCGTGCGGTGCGTGGCGCCCCCGGCATGGTCAAAGTGGAGGTGGCTCAAGATGACATAGTCAATATCGGCGGGAGTGAGGCCGCGGGCGTGCAAGTCTTCGGTGAGCCGGCCTGCCTCCATAGCGAAATTGTTCCGCCGCTTCTCCGGGTGCTTGGTGCCCACCCCCGTGTCCACGATGATGCGCTTCCCGCCGATCTTGATGAGCGGGCAGTTCAGGCCAACCGCCACCCGGTTTCGCTCGTCCGGCTGCATGGAGCGCTCCCAGAGGATCTTGGGCACAACGCCGAAGAAGGCTCCCCCATCGAAGCGCATCGTCCCGTCGCTCAGCATCTCAATGGTCACATCGCCTACCTGCATCGCCGCTCCTCTTATGATGCCTTCGCGGGCGCTTCGAAGAGCTTCCGTGGGTTTTCTGCCAACATCTGGCTAATCGTCTTATCGCCCACTCCGGCCCGGCGCATCATCGGCAGGAACTCCCGGATCAAGTAGCTGTGGCGGTTCGCCCACACGCGGTCCATCCGCGCCTTGATACGCTCGTACGGCGCGCCGACGATACAGCAGTACGAGTCCTGGGAGAGCAGGATGCGGTCCGCATACCCAAGCTCCAGGAGCTTCATCAGCCGCTCCAGTCGCGCTTCATCGCTATCGGCCTCGATGGACCCTATCTGGTCGAAGCCGATGGAGCAGCCCGTGTCCATGATTCTGCGCAGGTAGGTAAGGTCTTTGGAGAAACAGCAATGCCCGATCACGATCTTCCTCGGCGAGAGCCCTTCCCGCATCATGATCTGCGCCTGTTCCACGCCCATCGTCCCGTGCGTCGTATGCGTCACCACGGGCGCGCCGGTGGTCAGGGCCGCCTTCGCCGCTGCGCGGAAGGCTCGCGTCTCGTTCTCGGTCACCGTTCCTTCGCCCGTTGCCGCCTTGATGATGCCCGCCTTTACGCCGCTATCCGGCAGGCCCTTCGTCAGGTCGTGTACATACACAGCGGCTATCTCTGTCGCCGAGCGCACCTTGAAGTAGGGCGGCATGGAGCGCGTCTCCGCATCCAGGCCCGTTGAGATGATGAGATTGATCCCTGACCGGCTGGACACCTCTGCGTGGAACTCCGGGTCCCGGCCCAGCCCCATGGGCAGAGGGTCAATCACCGTGGAGACGCCCAGCTCCTTGAGTTCCTGCATGTCCTGGATGGAGCGCCGGATGGCATCCTTCCGGTCGTACCCGCTATAGGGATCCATCTCCCAGCCCAGCCAGGCGATCTTTAGATGCTCATGGTAGAGCGTGGTGCCCAGCTGGCTTGACGGGATGGGGCCCAGGACGGTGTTGACGACTGCGGACATCTAACTCCCCGAGGTGTGGCTGGCAGCGCCAAGGTGTGACTGGCGGCGATTATAGCGCATGACTGGAGGCACAATGCCTGGGAAGCGTATTGCCATCGAAGCGGTAAACGGCTAGACTAACACGCGGTTTGAGCGTCTGCGGTAAGCGCGGCGTCTCAGCGAGGAAAACACGACGATGGCCTCCAACGACCTTACCGTTGTCGATAATCGAACCGGCAAGACCTACACCATCCCCATCGAGAACGGCACCATCCGGGCCATTGACCTCCGCCAGATCAAGAACAGCGAAGACGATTTCGGCCTCCTGAGCTACGATCCCGCCTTCGAAAATACCGCCTCCTGCAAGAGCTCCATCACCTACATTGACGGCGATCAGGGGCTCCTTTGGTATCGCGGCTACCCCATCGAAGACCTCGCCGAAAAGTGCACTTACACTGAGGTCGCCTACCTTCTGGTCCACGGCTCCCTTCCCACCAAGAAGCAGCTCGACGACTGGAACTTCAATGTCACGCACCACACCCTGATCCATGAGAACATCCGCAAGATCATGGACGGCTTCCACTATGACGCCCACCCCATGGGCATGCTTATCAGCACCGTGGCCGCCCTCTCCACCTTCTACCCGGACGCCAAGAACATCCTGAGCCAGACCTCCCGGGAGCTCCAGATCTACCGCGGCATCGCCAAGATGCCCACCTTGGCCGCCTTCGCCTACCGCAAGCGCGCTGGCCTCCACTACGTCTATCCGGATAACGACCTTAGCTATGTCGGCAACTTCATGAACATGCTCTTCAAGATGGCCGAGATCAAATACCGCCCCAACCCGGTCATCGAGCGCGCCCTGGACATCCTCTTCATCCTCCACGCCGACCACGAGCAGAACTGCAGCACCAACGCCATGCGGAGCATCGGCAGCTCCCAGCCTGATCCCTACTCCTCCCTCGCGGGCGCCATCGCCGCTCTCTACGGCCCTCTCCACGGCGGCGCCAACGAGGCCGCCCTCCGTATGCTGGAGCGCATCGGCAGCAAGGAGAAGGTCTGGGACTTCATCAAAGGAGTCAAGAACGGCCAGGAGCGCCTGATGGGCTTCGGCCACCGCGTCTACAAGAACTACGACCCGCGCGCCAAGATCATCCGGCGCACCGCCGAGCAAGTCTTTGAGGAGACGGGCCGCAACCCCCTGATTGATATCGCCATCGAGCTCGAGCGCATCGCGCTCCAGGACGATTACTTCGTCAAGCGCAAGCTCTATCCCAACGTGGACTTCTATTCGGGCATCATCTACCAGGCCATCGGCTTCAACGTGGATATGTACCCGGTGCTCTTCGCCATCCCGCGCACCTCCGGCTGGCTCGCCCAGTGGAACGAGATGCTGAACGATAAGGCTCAGCGTATCGCCCGCCCCCGCCAGATCTACACCGGCGAAGAGAAGCGCGAGATCATCCCCATCGAAAAGCGCCACGCGAAGTAAGCTGCCGCTCCTCTCGGGCGTCTCCTCTCACTTCCTCATCCGTCCAAGGCAAGGGCGCGCGCATGATCCGCTTGGCGCTCTGTTGCGTTCCTTTGCTAGAATCGTGCCCAAAATCTCGGAGGGAGTCAGATGGAGAAGTCAAAGGAGATAGCTGCGATTATTTCCGGCTAATTTAAGGCTGCTGAGAAGGGCGACGGCACGTATGCCTTGGCGAACATGTCGCTCAAGCCATCCACCCTCCTGGTCGGTACCGACCCCAAGGAGTGGTTCCGCGGCAAGACGGCGGCGAAATTCCTGAGCGATGAGGCGGCGACGATGGGTGGCAAGATTAAGGTGAAAGTTGGCAAGGTGGAAGCATACAAAGAAGGCTCTGTCGGCTGGGGCATCGCAAATCCAACCATCACACTGCCTAACGGGAAAGACTTCCAGCCCAGGTGGAGCGCCGTTCTTCGCAAAGAGACGGGCAGATGGAAGATCGTGCAGATTCACGCCTCTGTAGGCGTCCCCAACGAGCAGCTTCTCGCTTAAACCTCGCCTAGCTCGCACCAGAGTCCGTCATCATCCGCGCTTGTGATGCGCGCCTCCGTCACCTGGTTCGCCAGCGTGCGCGCATTGCGCGTTCGCACGTCCACGTAGTTCTCCGAATGCCCTCGCCATATCCGGGCGCCGCTGCCTGTAGCCTTGCCCTCCCATAGGACCCTGACCCGCTTGCCCACCATTCCTTGGCGGTAGGCCTCCCTCGCCTCGTCGGCCACTTTGAGCATCCGCAGCTCTCGGGCGGCCTTCACGTCATCCGCCACCTGGCCCGGAAGGAAGGCCGCGCTGGTCCCAGGCCGCTTCGAGTAGGGGAAGACGTGCATCGCGGCGAACCCCATCGCTGCGGCGAAGCGCAGGCTCTCCTCGAACGCCGTGTCGCTCTCTCCAGGGAATCCTACGATGATATCCGTTGTGATGGCGATATCCGGGACGGCCGATCGCAGCTGTTCCACCGCCTTCGCATACGTCGCCGTGTCGTAGCGGCGACGCATCCTCTTGAGGACGCCGTTGCTCCCTGCCTGCAGCGGCATGTGGACGTGGGGACAGAGCCGCCCTTGCGCACAAAGCTCGATAAGCCCGGGGCTGATCTCCTGCGGCTGGAGCGACGACATCCGCAGTCGCTCGATGGCCGTTTCGTCCAGGATGCGCCGGATCAGCGTCTCGTACCAAGGGATATCGGCCGGATTCGGCCCAGACTCGAACCCGTAGGAGCCCAGCTGTGTCCCGGTCAGCACAACCTCGCGATAGCCTTCGCTCACCCGCTCTTTCACCTGAGCGATAAGCCGCTCCATCGGCATGCTACGCTCCAGCCCTCGCGTCTTCGGCACGATGCAGTAGGCGCAGACCTGGTTGCATCCCTCTTGAATCTTGACGAAGGCTCGCGTCCGTCCATTGGTGTATGGCCTTGCGCCCGCTTCTTGGGAGGACGCTGAGATCGCCCCTCTTTCTCCTGGAGGGACGGGATAAGAGCGCGGGGTCTTCTTAGTTTCTGCAAGCAGATCTGCCAGCCGCATCTTCTCCGCGTTGCCCACCACCATCGCCACCTCAGGCATCCTCTGCAGGTCTCCCGGCGCGCGCTGGGCATAGCACCCGGTGGCGATGACCTGTGCGCCGGGGTTGATCCGGTGCGCCCGCCGCAGCATCTGCCGCGACTTCCTGTCCGCGATGCTCGTCACCGTGCAGGTGTTCAGGATAAAGATATCGGCGGGCTGGTCCGCCTCCACGATCGTGTAGC